>JANMTH010000061.1:0-2968 GCA_031390305.1 Thermoflexaceae bacterium | reverse complement strand
TGATAAGCGCGAGGTCGACGGTGTCATCGAACGTGACAACCTGGGCCGGCAGCTCCCGTTCGTCGCCGGGAAGGACGACGCGAAGCGATGGAACGGGTTCATCCTTGCTCCCAACGATCACGTGCCGGTTCGTCAGGATGTAGCCGTCTTCGCGGAGAACGAACCCGGTGCCCGTCTGAACGACCGCGCCTTTCTCGTCCAGGGCAAGGATCCAGACAGTCGAAGGCCGGATGCGGTCCGCGGCGGCCGATTCGCCACAGGTGAGGTCGCCGCCGGTAGCGCCGAGGGCCAACGCCAGCACGCTGAACGCCCCGCCAACCGCCAGCCCGGCAAGCGGCACGGCGAGCCGCGCGGGCACGGCTGGCCGTGGTTGCGAAGGCGGGGCGGCCACCACGCCGGGCTCTTCGATCAGGAAACGCAGCCTGCTTCCACCGACCTCGAATTCGCGGCCGTGGCTCAGCCTGAGGTCCCCGGTCAGCCGCACCTTCCGGCGAAACCGGCCGACCGCCCATGTGCCGTTCCCGGAAGCCAGGTCGCGGAGGATCCAGTGCTCCCCCTCCCGCACTATCCGCGCGTGCGTCCGGCTGACGCGGTCGTCGTTCGCGAGATTGACGGCGCAGGTGGGCTCGCGGCCGAGCATGATCTCCCCCGGCACGTTCGCCTTCAAGCCAGCGTGAGGCCCGGAGGTCACGAGGATGGAAGGCATCGGAATCCTCCGGTCTTCATCTGCCCTATCGTGGGCGCAAGGCGGTCCGCTGGCCTGACAGGGGCCTGACGTGGAGCGGAAGCGGGCCCAATTGTCATGCTCAGCATGCGACTTTCACCGTCCCCGCCGTCCGCTGCGTGAGACCGGAACGGAGGACGAACGTGTAGGTCCCCTGGGGGAGCCCCTGGGGGTTGCCAAAGTTGTAGTTCGTCGCGCCGTTCACCGCATCGGTGGCGAAGGTCGGGTTGCTCGCCTGGAACGTTCCCTGAAAGCTCCACGATCCGGTGAGCTCGGTACCGATGGGGACGTTCATGTGCGTCACGTACGCGTAGACGCTCGTAATCGGGCAGCCGCCAAGCGTACCGCCGGATGGCACGCCGCCCGCTGGCGGCAAGCCGCTCGCGGTCAAGGTGGTCGCGAAGATCGGTGAGCTGTACGAGGGTGGAGGTGGAGGCGGTGTCGCCGTCGGCGTTGGCGGCACGGTCGTCGGCGTTGCCGTAGCCGGACGCGGGGTGGCCGTTGGGTCGATCGGAACGGCCGGCGCCTGGCTGGGCCGCGGACTCGCCACGAACGTGGCGGCGCCACTCGGCTGCGCCGTAGCCGAGACCGATGGCGATGGGCTCGCCGGGGTGGTGGTCGCCGTCCCTGTCGCGGTGGCCGTCGCGGTCGGCGTCGCGGTCTCCCCGCCCGAGCCACCGTTGGCCCGTTGTTCATCTCCGTCTCCGCCGCCCAGGGCGAGCGCCGTGGCGAACGCGACGATGGCGGCGGCGGCGGCGACCGCGATCACCGCCAGTAGCGGGCGGCGCGGGAGCTTCCGGCCGCCGCCCGATTCAGGCGCCGGGAGGGGAGACGCCCCGATTCGCGTCTCTCCGGGCGCCCCAAGGGGTTGCGCGCCAACGTTCGTAGCGGCCGGCGGGGACGCCGCTGGCGGCGCCTCGTTCTCCCTCATCGCTGGCCGCTCGACCGGGCTGGCGGCGGCCATGGCCTGCAAACCGGTCGCCCCGAGGCCGGCAACGGCCGACTCCATCCAGCTGTCCGCGGCGCCCGCACCAGCGCCAGCGACGGCGGGCCGCACCGCGTCCAGGGCGGCGAGCAGTTCCGAGGGGTGTTGATAGCGCGCAACCGGGTCCTTCTCCAGGCAGCGTTGGACGACGGCGGCGAGTTTCGGCGGAAGCCCGGACAGCCCCTCCAGCGGTACCGGCACCTCCTCGTGGAGGCGCATCAGTTCCGGCGCGCTCGGAGCTTCGAACGGCCGCCGCCCGGCCAGCAGTTCGTAGAGCACGACCCCGAGCGAGTACAGGTCCGACCGGATGTCTGACTTGCCGCGATGCTGTTCTGGCGCCGAATAGGCCACCGTCCCGATGTAGGAGCCCGCCTGCGTGAGGCCGCTCAAGTAGCGGAGCGAAGCGATCCCGAAGTCGGCCAGCTTCACGGACCCGTCTTCGGTCACGAGGATGTTGTCCGGCTTGATATCGCGATGGGTGATCTGGCGGCTTTCGGCTTCATCGAGGGCCAGCGCGGCCTGGCTGACGATCGCGATCGCCGCGAGCGGCTCGGGCCGCCCCTCCGCCATGATGTCCGCCAGGCTGCGCCCATCCACGAACTCCGAGACAAGAAAGTAGCGCCCCTCGTCGCTCCCGAATTCGAGCGTCTGGACGGCGTAGGAGGAGCGCAAGAGGCTGGCGACGTGTGCCTCGCGGCGGAAACGCTCGACCGCCGAAGGATCGGCCGCGACGTGTTCATGGAGCAGTTTGAACGCGACGACCGTCCCGGACCGGCGGTCGAGGGCGCGGTACACAACCCCCATCCCGCCAGCACCCACCCGGTCGAGCAGCGTGTAGGCGCCGATCGAACGAAGCCGCCCTGTCCCATGGCCCTGCTGACCCATCACCACTCCCCGTCTGGCCCGCAGAACCGCGCGCCCAGCGCTCGGAGTATACGGCGTTCCTCCGGGTACCTTGCACCTGTCGCCGTCGGGCCGGGCGAGGCTTCCTGGGCCGCCGGGACTGGCAGGCGACTGTCAGGGCCGCGTCACGGCCGCGTCAAGGCGCCCGAGTTGGCCGGCGCGAAGCTGAGCGCATCAAACCCGGAGGAACTCAAGTGAACGCCACCTCGACCGCCACCCCGAACATCCGCACTTGCACCCGCTGCTCGATGAAGTACGACTGGCGCCGATCGACCAGCGCATCCCTGAAGATGACCTATTGCAACTCGCTCTGTGAAGCCGCCGACCTGGGCTTCACGATCGAAGCGCTTCTCCGA
>JANMTH010000041.1:0-3249 GCA_031390305.1 Thermoflexaceae bacterium | reverse complement strand
ATCATCGATAAGTTCTGGATCGACTACGGGCGCTGCATGCGCTGCAACATCTGCGTCGAAGTTTGCCCCTTCGAAGCGCTCGTCATGGATAACAACTGGACGGGGCACGAGCACTCAACCTACGACCGCCGCGACCTCCATCTGGATATCGCCGCGCTTACCGAGGGCAGCCGGACCGGCGCCCTCAAGCTCCCCTTCCGTCCCCAGGACCGGATCGAACTGATCGAACGCACCGAAAAGGGCGAGGCCGCGCCCGAAGAGGCGTTCAAGGGCGCCAGGCCCGAGGCTCGCCAGGCGCAGATCGACCGCCTCGCCCGGGGCGAAGGCGCCGCCATCCAGGAGCGCGAGCCCGAGAAGCCGAAAGCCACCGCCGCATCCTCCGCCGGGGCGGCCGGAGCCGCCGCCGGCGAAGTCGAGGTCCTCTCCGAATCCAAGATTCGCGCCCGCCGGATGCGCGCCGAACGGACCGCAACCGAGCTTCGCGACCGCGGCGAAGCGGTTCCCGCCGAAATCCTCGCCGATATCGAGAAGTACACGAACATGAAGGCCGGCGTCCCCTACAGCGCTGGCGGCGCCACTGGTCCCTCCGCCGGCTTCAGCGGCGAAGTCCTCACCGGTACGAACCCCGATGGCAGCATGCGCTTCCCACCGGGTGTCGGCACGGGCCCCAAGGGTGACCCCAATTCCATCGAAAAAGCGCGCGCCCGGCGGATGCGGGCCGAGCGCCAGTGCAAAGAGCTTAAGGAAAAGGGCGAAGAGATCCCCGCCGAACTCGCCCAGACGCTCTACGACACCGGCAGCGACCTCGCCCCCAACGGCACCATCTGGGCGACCCTCGCCGCCGCGGCCCCTGGAGCCGGCGCGAGCGCGGGCGTGCCCCTCACCGGTACGAACGCCGATGGCAGCATGCGCTTCCCACCCGGCGTCGGCACCGGCCCCAAGGGCGACCCCAACTCCATCGAAAAAGCGCGCGCCCGGCGGATGCGCGCCGAACGCCAGGCGACGGAGCTCAAGGAGAAGGGCGAGGAGCTCCCCGCCGAACTCGCCCAGACGCTCTACGACACCGGCAGCGACATGGCCCCCAACGGCACCATCTGGGAGGCCATGGCCGGTTCCGTCGCCGCGGCCGGCCCGTCCGTGGCCGCTGGCGCCGCCCCTCCCGCTGGCGATGGTGGGATGGCCTTCCCGCCGGGTATCGGCATCGGCCCCAAGGGCGACCCCAACTCCTACGAGAAAGTCCGCGCCCGCCGGATGCGCGCCGAACGCAAGGCCACGGAGTCCCAGGAGAAGGGTGAGCCCATCCCCGCGGACGTCATCGCCACCCTCCGCGAACTCGGTAGCCCCATGGCCGGGGGGTCCTGAGCGATGGCGACGGCAGTCCTCTGGTGGCTTTTCGCGATCGCGATCGTCGGCGCTTCCGCCGGCGTCGTCTTCTCGCGTTCGATCATCCACTCCGCCATCTTCCTGATCCTCAGCCTCGCCGGCGTCGGCGCCATGTACGTCTTCCTCACGGTCGAATTTCTCGCCCTCGTCCAGTTCCTGATCTACGGCGGCGCGGTCACCGTCCTCATTCTCCTCGCCCTCATGCTCACCCGAGCCGACCCCAGCGGCGCCCCCCACAAGCTCAACGGCAGCCAGATGCCCTTCGCCTTCCTGGCGGCGGGAGGGCTGCTCGCCGTCCTTATCGGCGTCGCCGTCGCTACCGCCTGGCCCGGTGATACCGGCGACAAACCGCTCCTCGACAACGCCTCCGACCAGGTCACGCGGCTCATTAGCGAACGGCTCTTCGTCGATTTCGGCGCGCCCTTCATCATCGCCTCGGTTCTCTTGCTGGTAGCCCTTGTTGGGGCGATTATCCTCGCGCGCCAGGAGGACGGAGAGTAACGCATGGTTCCGCTCGAAAATTACCTCATCCTCAGCGCGATCCTCTTCTGCCTCGGCGTTTACGGCGTGCTCGCCCGCCGCAACGCGATCCTCATCCTCATGAGCGTCGAACTGATGCTGAACGCCGTCAGCCTGAACTTCATCGCCTTCGCCGCCTACCTCGATCCTGACCGGATTACCGGCATCATCTTCGCGATCTTCGTCATCACCGTCGCCGCCGCCGAAGTGGGTCTCGCGCTGGCCATCGTTATCCGCCTCTTCCGTAACCACTCCACCAGCAACGTCGACGAAGCGGCGATCCTCAAGTGGTAAGGGGCGCGAACGACCGATGATCACCGAACACGCCTGGTTGCTCGCCGCCATTCCGGCGGGCACGTTCTTCCTGCTCGCGCTCCTTGGCCGCCAGCTCCCCCGCCAGGGCGACCTTCTCGGCGTCGCCGCCACGGGCGCTTCCTTCGTCCTCATGCTCTTCGTCGCCGCCAACTATCTCATGAACCGGGGAGGGCTCGGCGGCGCCCACGGCTACCTCGAATCCGCCTGGGTGAACAGCTTCGAGTTCAGCCAGATCGGCGATTTCACCCTGCGCATGGGCATCTTCGTCGACCCCATCACCATCGTCATGTTCGGCGTCGTCACCACCGTCGCCCTCATGGTGAACATCTTCTCCATCGGCTACATGAAGGGCGAACCGCGCTACTTCTGGTTCTTCGCCGTCCTCCAGCTCTTCGTCGCCTCCATGCTCATGCTCGTCATGGCCGATAACCTTCTCCTCCTTCTCATCTCCTGGGAGCTGGTAGGCGTCTGTTCCTTCCTTCTCGTCGGCTTCTACTGGGAGAAGCGCAGCGCCGCCGAAGCCGCCAAGAAAGCCTTCGTCACCACCCGCATCGGCGATGTCGGCCTCTTCATCGCGATCATCCTCCTCTGGAAGGCCACCGGCACCTTCAACATCCAGGAGATCATCGAAGCCGCCGAAGCCGGCCATATCGGCCAGACCTACCTCTTCACGAGCATGATGTTTCTCTTCCTCGGCTGCATGGGGAAGAGCGCCCAGGTCCCCTTCCACACCTGGCTGCCCGACGCCATGGAGGGCCCCACGCCCGTCTCCGCGCTTATTCACGCGGCGACCATGGTCGTCGCCGGCGTCTACCTCACCGCTCGCATGCTCCCCGTCTTCGAAGTCGCCGATGGCTCGCTCATCGTTGTCACGGTCGTCGGCCTGGTAACGGCCCTCCTCACCGGCTTCATGGCCCTCGCCCAGACGGACATCAAGAAGGTCCTCGCCTATTCCACGGTCGGCCAGCTCGGCTTCATGTTCGTAGCCCTCGGCTCCGGCCATCCTGAAGCCGCGATGTTCCACCTCATGAC
>JANMTH010000789.1:0-3638 GCA_031390305.1 Thermoflexaceae bacterium | reverse complement strand
ACCTTCACCAAGCCCGCCCCCGATGACCTGCGCCGCAAGATCGCCGAGGAGTGTGGCTTCGTCATCGAAGCCCTTGCCGACTGAGGATCCTGCACAACGTGCAGTGTGCACGACACGACGTGGTTCGAAATCCAGGGCAAGCCGGCCGTCTTCATCGCCTCAACCGAGTTCATTGACGCCGCCGAAGTCCAGTCGAAGGCGCTCGGCCTTCCCGACGTCCGCCGCGTCTTCGTTCAGCACCCTATCCAGGATGCGACCGACGACGAGATGCGGGCCAAAGCGGATGCTATCCTCGAACAGGTGATCGACGCCCTCGTCGACTGACGGGCGTGCGTTTGCCCTACAACCCGGAGGAATCGTGAACCGACGCACCGTTGCCCTGTGGGCGTTCGCCCCGCTCGTTCTTACCGTGGGCCTGCTCGCCGCCGCCTGCGGGGGGGACGACGATAGTTCCGCCGGGGGCACCATGCCCCACGGCGGCGGCGCTGCGGCTCCCGCGGGCTCTATCACCGTCCAGCTCACCAACTGGTCCGTTGCCCCCGCCACCGCCTCCGTCCCCGCCGGGAAGGTCACCTTCTGGGCGGTACACGACATGTCCCACGGCCACGCGGTGTCCGAAGGCGGCGTCACCCACGATCTCCAGGTCTTCCGGAAGCTGTCTAACGGTTCAATGGAACTGGTTGGACAGGTCAACGGCCTCAAGATCGGCGAAGCCAAAGCCCTCACCCTCGACCTCGCCACCGGCGAATACGAACTCGCCTGCAACGTCGTCGAGGAGATCAGCGGCAAACAGATTTCCCACTACGCCCAGGGCATGCACACCTCGTTCACCGTCGCCTAGGTCCAGCGTATGAAGACCGACCTTCTCCTTGTCCCCATGGGCACGGACTACCCATCCATGCGGGCGGCGGCTTTGGCTGCCGCGTCTGCCGGATTTGCAGGAATCTGGACGTGGGACCACCTCCGCTCGGATCGCGGCGATGGCCGGCCGACGCCCGAAGCCTGGACCGTCCTCTCGGCCCTCGCCGATGCTGTCCCGGGTGTCGCGATCGGTCCACTCGTTCTCAATGTCATCAATCGTCACCCGGGCGTTCTGGCGAACATGGCCGCCACCCTCCAACAGGTCTCGGGCGGGCGCCTGATCCTCGGAATCGGCGCTGGCGGGAGCGGGGCCACGCCCTACGCCGCCGAGCAGCGGGCGATCGGCCAGGAGGTCGCGAGCGATGCCCGGCGCGCCGAGCGGGTCGTCGAAGCCGTCCAGGTGATCAAACAGCTCTGGGCCGGCGACGCCTCAACCTTCGCCGGGCGCCACTACCAGCTCCAGCGCCCGGTCGGCTTCCTCAAACCCAACCCGCCGCCGCCGATCATCGTCGGGGCCTTTGGCTTGCGCATGGCCCGCATCGGTGGCCAGTACGCCGACGGCATCAACACCCAGGCCACCCATCCCGACCTCGCCGCGATGATCGACGCTGCCAGGCAGGCTCGGGCCGCCTCTGGCCGTGACCCGGATGGCCTCCTCGTCACGGTCTTCGCCGGGCTCGGCGAGAGCTGGCTCAGACGGAGTTCGCGGAATCGCCAGACGCTCGAAGCGCTCTCCGTCGATCGCCTGATCCTCCTCGTCGAGCCGCCATACAACCTGCCAGCGATCACGGAAGCGGGTGGCTTCCTGAACCGGTAGTCGAGCCGGCCTCAGCCCACTCCCGGGTTCACCGGCGCAGCCCCGTTCAGTCCGTCAACGGCACGCCCGGCAGCCCGGCACCGCCCGGCCACACCACACCCAAGTAGTCGCGCCCCTCAGCGGGCGCGGGTTGTTCGAACCCTGCCCGCCCCGCCAACCGCCCCCAGCCGCACAGTACCGCGACCACACAGACGCTTAAGAGTCCTATATCGAACATGGCTACCAGCCCCACCCGCATCGTCATCTACGCCCGCATCTCCGAAGACAAGGACGGCCAGCAGGCCGCCACCTCCCGCCAACTCGACGACTGCCGGGCCTTCGCCCAACGCAAGGGCTGGGAGATCGCCGAAGAGTTCGAAGACGTAGACGAGCGTGCGAGGCGCGGAAGGCCTTCATCGCCAGCGCCAGCGAGCCGATCGACACGCGAGAGCCGCACGGGCAGTTCGTCGCCGAACTGCTCGTGGCCCAGGCGCGGATGGAGTCGGCGAACACGAGTGCCCGGCAGACACGCAAGGCACAGGAACAGCGAGAACAGGGCCTTCCTCCCACCACCGGGCTGCGCTGCTTCGGCTACGACCTCAGGTATACGAAGATCATCGAAGAAGAGGCGGCCGTGCTCCGGGAGGGGCGAGACCGTCTCTTCGCGGGCGACTCCCTTCGCAGTCTTGCCCTGGACCTTGAGGCGAGGGGGATCGTCGGGACCCAGGGGCACGCCTGGCGCGCGCGGAGCGGTTCCGCTTCAACGGCGCCTACCTGCTCTCGGACTTCGCCGTGAGCAGAAGTGGCCGGCTGTCGAAGCTGGTGCTCTACGCGGTCCTCAGCCGGGAGGGGCAGCTGTTCATCCAGCAGGTGCTCAACCGGAGGATCCGGACGCTCCTGACGACGGCCTTCTCGGAGCATCCGCAGTCGATGAAGTATCGCGGGCTGTTCAAGCTGGTGAGCCGGAAGCCGCAGGAGGACGGCCGCTTCCAGCTCAACTACGAAGCGCCGACGGGCCAATGGACGCTGAGGGAGGGCTTCGAGACATGGCTCAAGAAAAGCCGATAGCGGCCGAGACCTTCGAGGGGATCGAGACGGAGATCGTGAGCTGCGACCCGCGTTCGCTGCTGCTCCTGGAGAAGAACGCCCGCTTCATGAAAGCGGTGACGTTTCAGCGGCTGGTGGAGAACGTGAAGCGTGACGGGGTGCTCACCAGCCTGCCCTTCGCGGTCCGCGAGGGCGAAGGGTTGCGCGTCCTCTCCGGCAACCATCGCGTGCAGGCGGCGATCGAGGCCGGGTTAGAGAGCATCGACGTACTCGTCAGTCTGACCGAACTCTCGCCCGCCCGGCAGAAGGCGATCCAGCTCAGTCACAACAGCCTGACCGGCGAGGACGACCCGCTCACCCTGAAGGCGTTGTATGAGGAGATGGGAGACGTTGCCTGGCAGGCGTACAGCGGCCTCGACGATAAGACCCTCGACCTGATGACGAAGGCGGCGTCGCCGGGCATGGGCGCCCAGGGCCTGGAGGTGGCGACGCTTACCCTCGCCTTCCTCCCGGGCGAGCTGGAGAGGATGCGGGAATCGTTCGCGAGCATCGCCCCGGCCTTGAAGGGCGAGACCTGGCTGGTGCCCTTCGAGCTATACGACGCGACGGCCGACATGCTGGATACGGTCTCGCTGGCCTGCGAGGTGCGGTCGATGGCGGTCGCCTTCGCCCACATGGTCGAGGTCTTCGAGCGGCACCTCGGGGAGCTGCGGCCAGAGCTGGAACGGAACAAAGGGGACTTTCCGCTGGCCGTGCTGTTCGGCCGGAGCGAGGCGCCGAGGGAACAAGTACGGGCCGTCGCCAAGGCCCTTGAGAGGCTTGGCGACGACCCCTGGACGGCGCTGGTAGCGCTGATTGGACAGACGCGCGCGAAGCATTGAAGCGATGCTCCCGCCTTCCAGGCGGGCTAGGGCCGGTGCGATTCCGGCCCGTG
>JANMTH010000788.1:0-5327 GCA_031390305.1 Thermoflexaceae bacterium | reverse complement strand
CGGGCGGTTCGAGAACGGTTCGGACCACGGCTGCCCCCACGATACGGCGCTCCATCCTTTGCTTCTTTCGCACCTTTGCGTTGAACTGGCCCGCGGAGAGAACCGATGGAAGAACGTCCGACCTTCGTTGAAATCGCCCGGAACCTTGGCCCGCTCATCCGGGCGCACTCTGGCGCGAACGAAAAGCTACGCCGCCTTGTTCCCGAAATCGTCGCTGCCTTGCGGCCGACGGGGCTGCTGCGGATGGCCGTGCCCCACGTCTACGGGGGTCCGGAGGTCGCGGTGCCAGAGATCCTCGATGCGATCGAGGAGGTGGCCTACCACGACGGCGCGACCGGCTGGTGCGTGAACATCTCCACCACCACCTCGTCGCTCGCCGGCTTCCTTCGCCCCGACTGGGCACAGCGCGTCTTCGCCGACCCGCTGGCTGCCTACGGCGGCGCCTTCGCCCCCAACGGCCGGGGCCGCAAGTTCGATGGCGGCTGGGTGGTCGATGGCCGCTGGATGTGGGGCAGCGGAACGGAGCACTGCGCCTGGATCAACGGTGGCGTGATGACGGACAGTGGCGAAATGCGCCTCATGTTCTTCGAACGCGAACAGGTTGAACTCCTCGACACCTGGCACGCTTCGGGCCTGCGCGGCACCGGCTCGACGGACTACCAGGTGCGCGAAGCCTACGTCCCCGAAGGGCGCGAGGTACTGGTCGGCAAGGTCTGGGCGCAGGTCGATTCGCCGGTCTCCCGCTTCCCGAACTTCAACCTCCTGGCGGCTGGCCTGGCCGCCGTCTGCCTGGGGATCGCCCGGAGGGCGGTCGATGAGGCCGTCGCCCTCATCGCCGCGAAGCCGGCCAGCCTGGCGAAGGGAACGGTGGCCGAGTACGGCCCGGCCCAGCTCAACATCGCGACGGCGGAGGCCACCCTGGCGGGCGGACGGGCGTTCCTCACGGAGGAGGTGCTGCGGACGTGGGAGATGGTACGCCGTGGAGACCGGCCGGGAATCGAACAGAAGGCCCGGCTTCGCCTCGCCGCCGCCTACGCGGCGACGGAGGCCGCGAAGGCGACTGACCTCGCCTACAACACCGGCGGCGGCTCCTCCGTCTTCGAAAGCTCGCCGCTCCAGCGCTGCTTCCGCGATGTCCACACGGCGACTCAGCACCTGATGCTCTCCGACCGCAGTTTCGTGACCTATGGCCGTGTGCGCCTTGGCCTCGAAGCGGAAACGGCCCTCCTCTGAGCGGGTGGTGTGGCAAGCCCGCGCGGCGAACCGGGAGACGGCATCGCCTGAACAGCCGGGAAATGTACGGAGAGCGGTTGGCTGGAGATGGCGGAACGGCCCGGCTACGGAGACCCGGCTGCCAGCGGCGGCGGGCGCTACCCCACGGCCCGGCGGACGCGACGGCGGCGGGCTCGGATAACCCCGGACTCGCGCGAGAGTACCGTCTGTAGCCAGTCGATATCGGCCTTGAGATGCGCGATCCGGCGCTCGTGGGCGGCGCGGAACCAGGTGTCTTCGGCTTCCCGAGCGAGCACCTCTTCCTCTTCGCTGAGTTCGCTCGTGGCGCGGCTCATCCGCACCTGGAGCATCTCCGGTACCGCGCTGGCGCCGACTTTTTGGGCACAGGCGAGAGCCAGCGCGAAGATCGGCGATTCCATCGGCTCTTCGCGCAGGGCGTCTCCAGCTTCTTTTCTCAGCCGCCGCCGGCCTGCCGCGGTCACGTAGAGCGAGCGGCGGGGCTTCCCCCGTTCACCAGGCTCCTCCCGGCTTTCCAGGTAGCCGCCCGTGACGAGGACATCGACCCGGCGGTAGAGCGTGCTCCGCGTAATCTTGAACCCGAACTGATGGAGGTCCTCCAGCAGCTGGTACGGGTGGGAGGGCCGCGATGTCAGGCGCGCAAGGATCGAAAAGTCATCGAACACGTCGGCGCCAGTGTACACGAAAACGCCGTTCTTCAACGGGTCCCAACACAAATTCTGGTGAAGAATTCTCCGGTATCGCCGGCCCGGCACGTCGAGGCCAGGGCGAGCCGAAGAGGAGTTGAGAGATGGCGCGCGCCACCGCCTGACGGATTGAGCGGGAAAGGCCGGGAGGGCTTGATGAATCAGAACATTAGTTCTAATCTCGCTCCATGAACGCTCTGGAGACGAACATGGAAACAGCCCAACGGCGAACCCGGATCGACGCCCTTCCCGAAAACACCGCCTATGCGGATGGCGGCTGCGACCTCTACCCGTCGTGCCTCCGCTGTCCCCTCCCGCGTTGCCGCTACGACGAACCGGGGGGCGCCCCGGGCATGCTCCGGAACGGCCGGGATTCTACGATTCTCCGGCTTGCGGGCGAAGACGGGGTGAGTGTGGACCACCTGGCCGAGATGTTCGGGCTCTCGCGGCGCACCATCTTCCGCGTACTCCGCGCCGGCCGAGGCGGCCTTCACGGCGATTGACGGCACGAAGCTCGCAACGCCCGCTTTGCTACCATGCGTCGAATGGAGACATGGTCGCTCATCGAAGGCCACTGGCGCGCTGGCGACGAGCCGGCGGCGACGGCCCGCTGGCACCACGTCGGCGGGCGCGCCGACAAGGAGGACCTGCACGCCCTCGCGGAGCGGTATGGGCTGCACCCACTCGCCGTCGAGGACTGCCTTTCGCCGCTGCTCCACACGCCGAAGATAGACGAGTTCGAGGACCACATCTTCGTCGTCGCCGCTTCTCTGGTGGCGCCGGAAGGGCCGGACGCAATTGAAGAGATCGATGTCTTTCTCGGTGCGGACTACCTCATCACCTGGGTAGACCGCGAGACGCCGGAAGTGCGGGCCACGATTGAGGCGCTTGGCAACGGAGTCCACCTCCGGCCGGGCGCCGATGGCCTGCTCTACGAACTCCTCGACCGCGTCGTCGATGGCATCCTGCCCGAAGTACATGCGCTGGCGCAACTCATCGACGAGGTGGAGACCGAGGTTCTCGCCGGGAGAGCGGAGACCTCGGCCAGCCACCGGGTGGTCGCGCTCCGCGCCCAGGCTGGCCGCATCCGGCGCATGCTGGCGCCGCAGATGTCGGTGATCCAACGCCTTGCCCGAGGCGAATTCAGCCAGGTGAGCCAGCCGAACGCGATCTACTTTCGTGACGTCTACGACCACATGATCCGCGTGGACCTTTCGCTGGAATCGGTGCGGGAGGATGCCGAAGTGGTGTTGAGCACCTACCTCAGCTCCATGAACAACCGGATGAGCGAGGTCGTCAAGGTCCTTTCCGTCGTGGCTGCGCTCGCCCTCCCGGCGACGGTGATCTCAGGGGTGTTCGGGACGAACTTCGACAACGTGCCGGGCCTCCACAGCAACTGGGGATTCGTCCTCATGATCGCGGGGATGGCCGGGCTGGCCAGCGGCATGGCGCTCTACTTCCGGCGGCGCGGCTGGTTTTAGGGGGATTCCACCGGCGCCAGCGAGGGTTATTCCTATCTGGGACATTTAGGACATAGCGGTCGCGTATGAGACAATGATGTCCGCGCCGCCGCGCCCATGTATCCCAACGGGAGACGCGCTGCTTGAATATCCTGATCGTGCACGGTGACCCGGCCATGGCGGCCTGGCTGGCGAAAGCGGCCAACGATGGCGCCGACACCGTCTCGGTGCTTTCACGCGAAGCGGCGTTCGGCGCCGAAGCGGGCCACCCCGACTTCGTCATCGTTGGCGAAGGCTCGGGCGAAACGGAAGCCGGGCCGTTTTCCGGCGAGTGGCGAGCGCGGACGCGGCGCGGCGCTGGCGCGTACATCCTCGCCCTCATCGGCGAAGACCGCGACGCCCTCGCGACCCTGGACGATGGCGCCGACGACTACGCCATCGACAGGCCATCGGAGGCCCTGGCGACGCGGATTCGGGTCGCCCGCCGCTTCGCTTCCGAACGCGTAACGCAACGTTCCAGGCTTCGCGACGGCATCGCCCTCTTCGAGAGCATCCCCTACGCGGTGATCGCTTTCGACCTCCAGGGCCAGGTGCGGTGGGTGAACGGCCGCGCGGCTCGCGAGTCGGGCTTTACCGCCGAAGAGATGGTTGGCCAGCCCGCCCAGCGGTTCCTCGCATCGGGGTCGAACTTCGACGAGGGGGCCGTCATCGCCGAGGCACTCAGGTGCGGCAGCGCAAAGGTAGAGTCCGAACTGGTCGGCGCCGATGGACGCACGGCCCACGCGCGGATAGCGGTCTCGCCCATCCACGCGCAGGGCGAACTGGCCGGGTTCCTCACGGTAGTCGAGGACATCAGCGAGCAAAGGCGCGCCCTCCAGGAGCTGGAGCGGGCGCACGACCTCTTCGAGTCGGTGTTCGCTCAGACACTCGCCGGGATCGTGATCACGGATGCGGTGGGACGCTTCGTCTGGGTGAACGATGCCGCCCTCGGCATTATGGGCCGCCCCCGCGAAGAGGTTGTTGGCCAGTCCCTCGCGCAGCTCTTTCCAGAGGCGTGGCGGAAGGATCTAATGGAGCGTTACCTCGCGGCGATCGCCGCGCCAGGGCCGCTAGAGCCGATCGACCTTCATGTCGTCAGGCCCAATGGCACGCGTTCGTATGTGACGCTGACGCGCGCGACGTTTCGCGGACCCGGTGGCGAAGCCTACGGCGTGACCAGCCTCGTCGATATCACGGCGCTCAAAGACGCCCAGGAAGAGGCCGCTGGCCTCGCGGCGATCATCGAATCGACCGAGGAAGCGATCATCTCGCGAGACCGCGAAGGCCGGATCATCAGCTGGAACAAGGGCGCCGAGCGGCTCTACGGGTTCAGCGCGGCCGAGACGATCGGCAACCGGTTCCTCGGTCACATCCCGGCGGAACGGGCAGATGAGATCGACTGGACGGTTGCCGCCTCGGCGAAAGGCGAGGTCCACCGCATGGAGACCGTGAGGCGTCGCAAAGATGGATCGCTCGTGGATGTCTCGCTGGCCGTCTTCCCGGTCTATGACCGGCGCGGCAAGGTCCGTGCGGCGGCCGGAATTTCGACCGATATCACGGACCGGAAACGGGCGGAAGGGGCGGCCCGCCTGGCCGAACAGCAGCTTCAGACGGTTACCGCGCATGCCCCGATCATGCTCTTCGTCGTGGACGCCGATGGCCGGTTCAGTCTCAGCGAAGGGGCGGCGCTGGCCGCGCTCGGCATCCCGGCGGGGTCGCTCGCCGGAGTATCGGCGGCCTCCGTGTTCGCCGATTCGCCGGCCATCCTGGCGAACATCGCGCGGGCGATGGCGGGCGAGGCGTTCATCGACACCGTCGACTTCCAGGACCGGACCTGGCAGGCCAGCTACACGCCGATGAAGGACGATAGCGACACGATCATGGGCGTCAT
>JANMTH010000780.1:0-1696 GCA_031390305.1 Thermoflexaceae bacterium | reverse complement strand
GCTGGCCGTTGCGCTCCCTTCCATCCGCCGCGACCTCTCCGTCGGCGTCGGCTCCGTCACGATCCTCGTCAGCGCCTACCTGATCGCCGTCGCGGTCTGCCAGCCGGCGGGCGGCCGGATCGGCGATGCCTTCGGGCACCTGCGCACAATCCGGGTGGGTATCGTCGTCCTCATCCTCTTCTCCGTAGCCTCGGCCTTCGCCTGGGACTTCCCCTCGCTCGTCGCCATGCGTTCGCTCCAGGGGATCTCGGCCGCGTTGATCATGCCGAACGCCTCGGCCTACCTGCGCAAGACCGTGGACGTCGAACGGTTGGGCGGAGTGCTCGGTATGAACGGCGCCGTGATATCGGCGGGCGCGGCGTTCGGGCCCGTCGTCGGTGGCCTTCTTCTCGCGGTCGGAGACTGGCGCTGGCTCTTCGCCATCAACCTGCCGCTCGGCCTCCTCAGCCTCCTTCTTATCCTCCGCCTGCCCGTGGACGCGGGGCGAGGGCGAAGCTTCCTCACGCTCGACACCATCTCTCTGGCCGCGCTCCTGGCCTGGTTTACGGGGATCACGCTGATCGGCAATTCGCTCCGCCTGGGCGTCCCGGCGCTAACGGTCCTCGCCTTCCTGCTGGTCGCGGCCGGCACCGTTGTCTATGGCGCGCGCTACCGCCGGAGCGGTACGGGCGTGGTGGATTTGAAGCTCTTCCAGCGAAGAAACTACGCCGTCGCCGCGGCCGGCACGGCGCTGACGAACGTCGTGATGTACACCACCCTCATCGCCATGCCCCTCTACTTCCGCGAGATCGAAGGTCTTGGCGATGGCCTGATCGGTCTCTCCTTGCTGGCGATGAGCGCCGCCATGGTCATCATCTCGCCGTTCTCAGGACAGCTTTCCGACCGGCTCGGGGCACGGCCGTTGCTGGCGGCCGGCGGCGTCTGCCTGGTCGCCTCGCCGATCGGCCTCGCCTTCGCCGTTGGCAACGCGCCGCTCGGCGTGATCCTCGGGTTTCTCTTGCTCATCGGCCTGGGGATGGGGCTTATCTCCGCACCGCAATCGGTGATGGCGCTCCAGGCGATTCCCCGCGAGATCGCCGGGATGGCCTCCGGGACGTACTCGATGATGCGCTACGTCGGCTCGGTGGCGGGCGCCGCGCTGATCGCCGGGTTGCTCGGCTCGCGGGCGAGTTCGGGCGAGTTCGGGCTGCTCTTCGCCGTCCTCGCGGCGGTCGGCGCCATCAACCTCGTCGCGGGCAGCTTCGCCCGTCCAGTGCGGCCCGAGGCGGCTCTCGCCCCCCTTCCCCCGGCGGCCGTTCGCGCCGCCCCAGAAGGTTAGCGGCGGAAGGCGGGTTCTGAAGCCGAGGCGCGTCGGCCCGCCCACCTGCGCTCAGTCCCGGGCGGCGGCCGCCACAAACGCGCGCTTTGGCAGCGTCGAAGGCGGCGGCGCCTGGGTTGAGCCGCCGTTCCCGTAGAGGCTCCGCAGCCCGGCCACGTCGTCGGGCTGAAGTGAACGGCGCTGTACGCCCCGGGCCAATGAACAGCTCATGACCACGCCGAGATTCGGCGTAGGACACCCGGGTCCAACCTCGGCATGGAAGAGCCCGAGGACGTGGCCCATCTCGTGGAGCACGTTGCTCCAGAGGTCGTACGCGTCCGCCGGAGTGACCGGCGCATCGGACCATGTGTAGCTGCTGTTGAAGGTGATCGACGCAGC
>JANMTH010000774.1:0-1585 GCA_031390305.1 Thermoflexaceae bacterium | reverse complement strand
GTCAGGGCGATGCCCATCGCCTTGAGACGATCGGTGAGCAGGACGATACGGGCGTGGTAGCCGACATCGACGAGCGTGAGCTTCTCGCCACGGAGAAGGGTGACGGCACAGTAGCCGAGCGAGCCCTCGTTCGTGGCGGTGCTGAAGCCCTGAAGAACAGTCTGGATCTCGACCATACGAATGCCCCCGCCGCGAAGTACACGGCGGGGGCATTCTGGGGCATCGCGGGACTTCGAGGCCAGCGGACGGCGGCCGCTTTGACGCGGAGGCGCGGAGGAGGCGGGGTGGGAAGACCCGATTTGATCTCGTCTCCTCTCGCCCTCTGCTTCTCTGCGTCCAATCAGCCCTCAGGCGCGGCACCTCCCTAGCGGAGGGCCTTGATCTGGGCGGCGTGGTCGCGGAGGTGATAGGCGACGATGCCGACGACGTTGCCGATGGTCGTCTTGCCGAGCGGGCCGAACTCCACCTCCGTGGCGAGCTGGCTATCCTGCACCTGGTTGACGACGCCCATGAGGCCGGCGTGGGCGGCGGGCATGGCGGCGATGGCGGCGTGGGCATCGGCCAGTTCGAACTTCTGCATCGCCGGGGCGGTGACGCCGATCGCCTTCGCGATGCCGCCAGCGAAGAACCCCGAGGAACCGGCGAGGTGTTCGGCCACTTCGCGCGCGCACCAGGCGGCTTCGCCTTCCTTGCCGGCGGCGGGCTTCACTTCCCAGTTGGCGCCCTGGTCCGTGAGCTCGGTGGTGTATTCGGCGTAGGCCCGGGTGATGTCGGCGCGAAGGCCGTTGGCTGTGACTTCCGTCATGGGTGAACTCCTCTGGTTGGTGATGGGGAAGTCTCGCGCCGCCAGCGGCAACGTGCCACGTCCAGGTGCGGCCTCAGAGATTGGACGCGGAGACGCAGAGGATTGGAGACGACGACAAACCACAGGTCTATCTCTTCCTCGGCTCCTCCGCGCCTCTGCGTCCTCGGCGCCTCCGCGTCCAACCCATGCGTTCCGTAATACGCCGGAAACCGATACACTCGAACCCTGCGGCTTCGCGGAGGGGAATCAGGCTTACCGGCCCACCCTCCATCGCCTGTGGCCCGCTCTCCCTCCAACGGCGGAAAGCGGGCGGCCACGACCGTAACGGCGTGGCAGGCGCCCGGCCACCCCTCACCGGGGTGCGGCGGGTTCGAAAGCGAACGCGCGCGAAAGGTCGTCCTCCTGTGTCCAAAATGACCGGCGCCCAGATCACGTTGGAGTCGCTCGAGCGCGAGGGGGTGGATACGATTTTCGGCTACCCCGGCGGCGTCGTCCTGCCGCTGTACGACACGCTCCCCCAGTTCCCGGGCATCCGCCACATCCTCGTCCGCCACGAACAGGGCGCGGCCCACATGGCCGACGGCTATGCGCGGGCGAGCGGCCGGATGGGCGTCTGCCTCGGCACCAGTGGGCCGGGCGCGACGAACCTCGTGACCGGGATCTGCACATCGTGGATGGATTCGACGCCCGTCTTCGCCTTGACGGGGAACGTTTCCCGCACGCTCCTCGGCCGCGATGGCTTCCAGGAGGCGGACATCACGGGGATCACGCATTCGATCA
>JANMTH010000772.1:0-7038 GCA_031390305.1 Thermoflexaceae bacterium | reverse complement strand
CACGGCGGCCTCGGCGAGGTGCCCGCTGCGTGGCGCGCGGCGCGCCGCCTGTTCTTTTTCGATGAGGCGCACCTTCAGGCGCACCGGCCGTTTGAGGAGGATGGCCGCCTGCTCCTCGACAAGGGGGCGGACCTCCGTATCCACTTTCTCCATGTGCATCTGGTTGAAGAAGCCGAGTTCAAGCTCCTCACCATCCATCGCGAGCACGCGGCAGGAGCCGTTCAGCCATGCGCCAAGGCGTGTGCTGGCGAGTCGAGCGGCCTCGTAGAGGTCCTTCATGAAGAGATCTTCGCGGCTCAGGTCCTCACTTCCGCCGGGAGGTGGAGCTGTTCCCGGGCCGCGCTGGCCGCGAGCGAGGCCGGGCCGCTGAGCGGTGGCCGGGCCTCCAGGAGCGGCGGCCACCGGCATGGCGACCGCGATTGGGCCCATGACGGCGGAGGCGCAGGCCACTTCGAGCGGAATGGCGCTTGCCGGATCGAGCCGAAAGTCGGCCTTCGCCAGCTCCTGGATGGCCGAGGCGATGGCCGCCGGCGTGACCTTCTCGCGGAGGCAGAGTTCGGCTAACGGCCGGTTGCCGGAGTCTTCCCTCACGGCCCCGCGGAGCACCTGGGGGAGGAGGTCACGGAGGATGTTGATCGTTTCCCGTGTGAAGTTGGCGATGCTGATGCCGTCATCGGCGACGGCCCGCGCGACATCGAGGGCGGCCGCGAGATCGCCCTGGGCGAGGGCCTCGGCGAGCCGCGCGCTGCGCGGGTCGTGAACGAGGCCGAGCGCCTCGAGAACCTCATCGGTGCTGGCTGAAGAGCCGTAGCGGGCGATCACCTGTTCGAGCATCGTAACGGCGTCACGCGCGCCGCCGCGGGACTGTATGGAGATCTGGAGGAGGCCCTGATCGGGCACGGAGAACCCCTCGCCCGTGCAGATGGTGCGGAGGAGGCCAACGAGGGCATCGTTCGGAATGCGGCGGAAGTCGTACCGCTGGCAGCGCGAGACGATCGTGGCCGGCACCTTGTGGGCATCAGTCGTGGCGAGGATGAAGATAGCGTGCGGCGGCGGCTCTTCGAGCGTCTTGAGGAGGGCGTTGAAGGCGCCTTCCGTGAGCATATGGACCTCGTCCATGAGGTAGACCTTCATCTTGAGGTCGCTCGGAGCGAAGTTGATCTTCTCCCGGAGCTCGCGGATATCGTCGATCCCGCGATTGCTGGCGGCGTCCATCTCGATAAGGTCGAGGGCGGCCCCACGGCTTATCGCTTCGCAGGCGGGGCAGGCGTTACATGGCTCGCCGTTGCTCAGGTTGGCGCAGTTGACGGCGCGGGCGAGGATGCGAGCGGTCGTCGTCTTGCCCGTCCCTCGGGGGCCGGAAAAGAGGTAGGCATGGGCGACCTGGCCCGTCGCAAGCGCATTGCGGAGGGTCGTCACGACATGGTCCTGGCCCACGACCTCGGCGAAGCCCCGCGGCCGCCATTTCCCGTACAGCACCAGCGCCACCGGAAGGGCGGTGAAGTTGCGGCGCTCCAGCAGGGCGCCACCGTGCCCTTCGGGAAGGAGTATAGAACAGATGTACCGTAGGGAGCTTGGACCGATCGCCGGTGCGGGGTTCTGGACGGCTGAGCAAGGGCTGTGTCAGTTCGAATGGGCCTGTGATTCCGCTCGCCTCGTGCCTCAGAGTGGGAGCGACCGCCAGCTCAGTTCCCACACGCGAACGGGCTCTTCCAGCCCCCTGAGGGTCATCTCGCCGCGGTCGGAGAAGGCGAAGCCCTTTCCCGCGACGAGTTGGCGGACGACATCGGCGACGAGTATTTCGGCGCCCTCGGCCCGCGCCGCAATTCGCGCCGCGGCGATGACGGAATGGCCGAAGAAGTCGTTGTCCTCCTCGATCGGGTCGCCGGCGTTGACGCCGACGCGCAGCCGCAAGCCGCCGAGGTCACCGCCGCGATCGCTCAGGGCGGTTGAGGTTCGTTGGAGCGAAATCGCGCATTCCAACGCCTTCTGGGCGGAGGTGAAGCTCGCCATGAAGCCATCGCCCATCGTCTTCACTTCGCGCCCGCCGTGGCTGGCGAGGGCTTCGCGGGTGATGCGCTCGTATTCGCGAAGGACGGTGCGTCCGCGCTCATCACCGAGCTGCGACATCATCCCGGTGTGCCCCTCGAGGTCGGTGAAGAGGAGCGTGCGGAGGCCTGGCTGGAGCGATTCGTGGCTGTTCGGGGCCGGAGATGGCTCGGCCTCGGGTTCGGGCGGCACCCAGACTTCGCCGAGGAACTCCATTACGAGGCGTGCCGTTTCGCCGCTGGTCCCTTCGACGGCCCTGCCGGAGACGGTTTGGAGGCGGGCGTTGGGGAGGCTGGCGGCGAAGGCGCGAACGACGGCCGGGCGGGCGAACCCGGAGTCCTGGGATCGGATGACGAGGGCCGGCGCCGCCACGGAAGGCAACATCTCCGTCAGATCCACGTCGTTCATCGCGTTGTAGATGCGGATGGCGGTGTCGGCGGTCACGCAGTTACGGAAGAACTCGCTAAAATGCCTCCCTTCTTCCCGCCCCCAGCCGAACATTTCGGCGCCGAGCGCGCCGGTGAACATGGCGTAGTCGGTCTGGAGCATCTGCCGCCACATCTCCAGGCGGGGCGCGTCGAGGAACTCCGAGCCGCGGGTGAAGGGGTTGACGACGATGAAATGGGTCACCAGCTCGGGATGGGCGGCGGCGTAGGCCACGGCGAGCTGGCTGCCATGGCCGCCCGTGAGCAGGGCGACGGGTGGGTTGCCGAGCTGCCCCAGGACAGCCTCCATGTCGCGCAGGCGGGCATCGAGGCTGAAGTCATCAGCCTCGCGATCGGAAGCGCCAGTGCCGCGCCCATCGAAGCGAACGACGGAGCGAAAGGCGCCGAGGTGGGCGATGGCGGAGCGGCGGGCGGTGTCGGCCCACTCGAGTTCGATATGGTTGTCGGGCGGCGAAGGGACAGCGACCAAGTAGGGCCCGCTGCCGTGGACAGCGTAGGCGATCGCGAGGCCATCGACGGTTGTAGCGAACTGTGTCCGTGGAGCATCCATTGGCGGGGACAGTATCGCACCCTCCACCACTGAACGTGCGTCGTGGGCGGCGAGGACGCCCCAGGGCGAGCGAGCGAACCGCCGCATTGGGCCACGCCGGACAACCAGAAAGCCCGCCTTTCGGCGGGCTTCCCGGTAGATGGTGCTTCGGAACGGCTAGTTCGGCGCGAGCCGGAAGCGTGAGGCGGCGGTGTTGAGCTTGTCTGCGAGGGAGCGCATGGTGCCGGCCGTGGCGGCCAGCTCTTCGCTCTGGGCGGAAAGCTCTTCGGTGGAGGCGGAGACCTGCTCGGCGCTGGCCGAAGTCTCTTCGCTGGTCGCACTCACCTGGAGGACAGCTTCGCTGACCTTCGAGGTTCCGGCGGCCATTTCGCTCGCCGCGTTCGCCGACTGCTCGGCGGAGCGGGCAATCGTCTCGGCGGATTCGACGATCCGGTCGGCGTTTGCGGCGAGGCCACGGACATCGACCGCAATCGTCTGCATCCGTTCGGCCGAAGCCTGGACGGAGGTGATGATGGAAGCGAGGGCGTCGCCGGCCTCGCTCGTAATCTGACGGCCGCGCTGGACATCGGCAACGCCGACGGACATCGCGTCAACGGCTTCCTGGGTGCCGGACTGGACCTTGGCGATGAGCGCGGCGATCTCCTTGGTCGATTCGCTGGAGCGCTCGGCGAGGGTGCGGACGTTATCGGCGACGACGGCGAAGCCGCGGCCCTGTTCGCCAGCGCGGGCCGCTTCGATGGCGGCGTTGAGGGCGAGGAGGTTCGTCTGGGCGGCGATTTCGTCGATGACCTTGACGATGTCGCCGATCTGCTGGCCGTACTCACCGAGGCGGTTGACAGTGCCCGAGACACGGTCCACGGCGCCGGCGATGGCTTCCATGGAGTTGACGGCTTCGCCGACGGCCTGTTGGCCGCGGACGGCCGCGAGGCGGGATTCGGAAGCGGCCTGGGCCACTTCGTCGGCGACGGCGGCGACGGCGGCGATCCGCTTCCCCATGCTCGCCGCCTCGCTCATGCTGGCGTGAGCCGAGCTGGCGTTCTCCTCGGCGGAGGCGGCCATCTGTTGGGCGCCGGCGGCGACGCGTTCGAGTTCGTTCGCGCTTTCACCGGAAAGCGAACTGAGGGAGACGGCGGAACGCGTCACTTCGTTGATCGCTTCGGCGATCTGGCCGGTGGCGCCAGCCATCTGGTCCGAGGCTTCACGGAGCGAATCGGAGGCCGAAGTAATCGACTTCGCGTTTTCGCTCACTCCGCCGATGAGGGAACGGAGGTTGGCGAGCATGCCCTGGAGGGCGGTGCCGAGGGCGTCTTGCTCGCCACGCGGCTTGATGTCCTTCGTCAGGTCTCCAGCGGCGACGGCTTCGGCGGAGCCGACCATCTCTTTGAGGTAGGTGGTCATATCGCCGAAGGCGCGAGCGAGCTGGCCCATCTCGTCCTTGCCCTTGGCTTCCATCTGGACATTGACGTTGCCCATGGCGATGCTGGCGGCGGCGGCGGCGGCATCGCGGGCGCCGTTCGCAATGAGGCGCGCCACATAGAAGGCGGCGGCGAAGCCGACGACGCAGGCGGCCACGGAGATGAGGATGAGGAGGTTGCGGGCGCTGCTTTCGGCGGAGAGGGCAGCTTTTTCGCTGGCTTCGGCCAGGCCGATCTTCGAATCCTTGAGCGCATCGGTGTGCTCATCGACCTTGTTCGCGATCTCGCGGACTTCGGCGGCCGCTTCCTTGGCCGCTTCGTCTTCGTTCGCGAGGGCGAGTTCGAGAACGTGTTCGCGCCCTTCGAAGAGCTTTTCCATCTCCTCGCGAAGCTCGGCGACCTTTTCGTGCGTGGAGGCGAGAGTGATCGTCTTGTCGAACTCTTCGAGCTTCTCCTCGGCGGCGATCAGGTACTCCTCGGCCGATGCGACGTGCTTCTTGATCTCGTCCGGGTCGTCGGCGAGAATCGCGTTCTTTTCGGCCCGGCCGCTGGCGACAACGTCCACCTTGGCCTCGTAGATGGCCTCGATTCCGATGACGTAATTGTTGTAGAGGACGCTCGTGCGGTCCGCCGCCTGGCCGAGCCAGGTGATGGAGAGGATAGAGACGAGCGCGAGGGCTCCGATAAGGGCCCCACTGAGGCCGAGCAGCTTCCAGCGAAGGCCGATGTTGTTGAACCAGGTCATTTCATTCTCCCCTTGTTAACCGATCAGTTCGACTTTGCCGGTGTCGAGGTCGTAGCGTGCGCCGACGACCTTGACCTTCTTCTCCGCGATCAGTTCGGAGAGGACAGGGCTGGATGTAAGGGCCGCGACGGTGCGCTTGACGACCGCGCGGACGGCGTTGTCGAGTTCATCCCCTGGCTTGCCGAGGACTTCCTGGACGGCTGGAATGATCGGGCCGACGACGGCGCCGATCTGGCCTGGGGCTGTGGTCTTGCCCGCCTTCACGGCTTCGAGCGTGGCTTTTACGGCACCGCGGCTTTCGTGCCCAAGGACCATGACGACCGGGATATGGAACTCTTCGACACCGAACTCGGTGCTGCCGATGATGCTGTCGTCGGCGATTGCGCCGCCGACGCGGGAGATGAGCAGGTTGCCGAGCCCCTGATCGAAGACCAGTTCGGGCGGCACGCGGGAATCGATGCAGCCGATGACGCAGGCGAAGGGGTGCTGGCCGGTAGCCACCTCCGTGCGCCGAGCGATCGTGGTGTCGGGATGCTTGAGCTTCATGGCGACGAAGCGGGCGTTGCCGGCCATGAGGGCGGCAAGGGCGGCGTCGGGCGTGATTGCGACCGCCTCTGCCGCGTCGCCGTGTCCGGCGGCCGCTTCCTTGGTGGCGCCGTGTCCAACCGCCGCTTGCGTTGCCTTGCTGGTGCTGGCGGCCGCTACCGTCCGCGAGGTGGTCGTGCGCTTTGGCGTTGCCTTGGCCGTCGGTTCTTCTTCGACGGCCGTGCCGCCGCAGGCAGCGAGCCCGACCGCGCCGAGCGATAGGGTCGCGCCCAGGGCGCCTGCCTTGAAGAGGAAACGCCGGCGGCCAATCGGCCGCGCCGATGCTAGCGATCCTCGTGGTACTGGTTGTTCCACGCCGAGATGCCCCTGTGGGTAGTACGCGGGGATCGCCCGGCGTCCTTCCAGATAGTCCGTCTCCGGGTACGGTCGTCCTATCGGCGGAACCCACAACGATTCGCGGGTGAGGGCACTACGCTGACACGTGGCAACCCTGCATGGCCGCATCGCGTTCGTGGCGGGCGCGCGGCTTCGGGAATGGCGGTCCGGGCTCGACCCCAGGTCGATCCCGGCGAGCGGGCGGTTCGACATTCGCCCGCGGCAGGCGCTGGCGCAGGATGGACCCAAAGATCCACCCAGCCGGGTCGAAAGTCCCTTGCAATCGTCCGGGCGATGGAGGATGATCAGGATGTCCCCCCGGGGACCTTCCATCATGGAAGACTCCACACGAAGGAGGGCAGCATGATTCACGGAGTTCGGATTCACGCACTCCACGGAGTCTGGATCGTGCAGAGGTAAGGCCATGGCCGGAACTCGACATCCAGCTTCGGAGGTTCTGCTATGAAGTACAGAGTCCACGTCTGGTTCGGGGTCTTTTTCGGTCCGCTATAAGGTCCGCTCAGGCGGACCAGGAACGGTAGCCCGGCTCGATTCCCGCTCGACGCCCTGAACGGGCGCTCCCATCGGGAGCTTAGTGAGCATTGAGGGAGTTTCTTAGGCCGGGAACAACAACACGAACAACAGGCCCCGCGATTGCGGGGCCTGTTTCTTTGTGCCTGGTCCCGGGCTATCCGATGATGGGCCGTGGGAATCGCCAGACTATTTCGCCTTCCGGCGGCCGGGCACTATGGTCGTCGGGGCCGGACGAACGCAAGCTCGGCGGCCGGGGAGCTGAACGTGACCGAGGAACCGAACCGCTGGCTGGGGACACGGACCGTCTCCGGCGAGGCCTACGACGCGACCTACCAGCGGCGCGCGGCCGCGGGCGAGAACGTCCACGGAGAAGCCGAT
>JANMTH010000755.1:0-1712 GCA_031390305.1 Thermoflexaceae bacterium | reverse complement strand
GCCGCGATGCCCGCGAACTTCTCCCAGAGGGCCAGCCAGAAGAGAGGCTCAACGACGATGCAGCCCTGCGCGATAAGCTGCCTGCAATGGCTCATCGCGGTGCCCCATTCCCAGGCTGATCGTTGCCAACCCAACCCTTCGATGTGTCCGGCGAGCCAATGCGCTTCGACGAAGGTTAACCGAGTGCCGGCCGCCCGGATGGGTGTGCGATTCGTCTCATCGGTCCGCACGGGAATACCGCCTTCAGCTCCGTACGAGGCGGCAATCACTCCCGTGACAGCCGCGTAGACGGCAAGAAAAGGAGGCAAGGTTTCAGCATCGCGCGCCAGGTGGATGGCGTGAAGCCAGTTGCCCTGGAGCACGGCGTCGTACGCCTCAACGCACCCGCCCGCCCAACCGCCAAGATGCTGATAGACGGCTCGGAGATGGTCGGCGGAACCTGCCAGGTGCAGGTCAAGGTCGCCGGAGCTGGCAAGCTTCAGCTGCCGGCTGATGTTCGCGCAGTACGCGTCGAACGACGGGTCGCCCGCAGGTCCGCTCGCAAGCACCCGGCCCTTTTCGGCGGCAATGGCCCCCAGGTCGAAGTCTCCCCGGAGGATCAACAGGCTGGCGGACGTTCTGAATTCGTCCGCCTGGTCGGCAGGCCGTAGAGGGCTCCCGACAGTTCCCCGTCCGTCGATGGCCCGTCTCATGACCTCCAGCCCCTCGGTGGGCAGCTTCCAATACTGGCAGATGGACCCGGCAACCATGGCGTAGCGATCCAGATCAGAGCTCACAAGTTCGATCCCGCGGAGCAAGTCGGCTTCAAGAGGTTCGAATCTCCCGCCGGCCAGCGTCCCCGCCTGGCTACGTACCAAGAGCATCGCCCCGACCCGCTGCGGTGGCAGTTCGTGGGCGTGTTCCAGGGGCTCAGCTAGCACCTCCGAGACTTCGTCATAACGGCTAAGCCACATCAGGCTTCGGCTGATCTCTATCGCCACGCGCGCGCATCGGTCAAGGTGCCCCATCGCAGCGAAGGCCAGATTCGATTCGCGTAATACCGGCAGAGCGGCTTCATTCCCGCGGGCGCCGCGCACGCAGATCGCCTGGCGGAAGAGGATGTCTCCGCGCCGCTCTTGTGATTCCGCCAGCTCCAGCGCCTGCCGGTACGCCGCTTCGCCCTCGGTGAAAGCGCCGGCGCGGCGCGCGCGGTCCCCGGTCGCCTCCAGCCAATGCAGGGCGCGTTCCGGGTCGGCGGCTGCACCGGCCTGGTAGAGGTGGTGGGCAAGCTCGGGGGCGTGCTCATCCAGGTTTGCCGCGTAAGCCTTCTCCAGCGCGTCCGCCACACGCAGGTGCAGGCGCTGGCGGCGGGGCAGGGAGAGCGTGCCGAGCAACGTCTGGCGGACCTGCTCGTGGCTGAAGGCGTAGAGCGCCTCGCGGGTGCTCGTGGCGGAGATGAGGTGGGCTGCTTCCGCCTCCTCCACCGCATCGAGAACGGCGTCTTCGCCAAGGTCGGAGAGTGCCGCCAGCATCTCGAAGCCGAAATCCCGCCCGATGACCCAGCCGTCGTGCGAACACGAGAGGCGAACCGGCGGCAGAGCCAGCGCCACGCCGTGCACGAGGCCTACGAGGCGTGGCGTCGTGACCCGTCCGCAGGGAACGCGGCGGCACTGCATGCGGCAGTAGGCGCTCTGCTCGGCGGCGACTCGTGAGGGCCGTCCTGGGTTTGGATC
>JANMTH010000716.1:0-1659 GCA_031390305.1 Thermoflexaceae bacterium | reverse complement strand
CTCATGCGCCCGTCCCGGCATGCCGACAATGAAGGTGCGCCGGGGCAGCGGAGGCCGGAGAACGCCATGCGACTGCTCAGGGCCAGGCATGACCACGACTGCGAGTGGCGTCTCCGCGCCGTCACGCTCGAATCCGAGCTCGAGCGGCTTCGAACGGAGCTTTCGATCCAGGACCCGGGGACGGGGTTGTGCAACGAGATATACTTCTTGCGCGAGCTTGGCCGGGCACTTTCACGGGCGAAACGCACGGGGGCGCCCTTCAGCGTCGTCCTGATCGACCTTCACTCATCTTCCCTGGGCGGCGTCGTTCCGATGGCCATGGTCCACAAGGTAGCGTGCCAGATCGCCGCCTTCGCTCGCTCCGAAGACACTGTCGCGGAGATGGACGACGGCCGGCTCTCGGTTATTCTCGCCGAGGCTGGCGAGCGCGGTGCACAGGAGTTCTCGCGGCGGCTCTCGCGGATGCTGGCGGCGGAACACTGGCCGACTGGAGACGGCGCCATCTTTCTCGGCGTGCGGCTCGGTGTCGCGGCCTGGTCGGCCGAGGTGGCCAGCGTCCACGCGTTCCTCGATCAGGCCCTCGCGGATTTTTCGCGGTTCGATGAAGCGATCGACGCTCAACGGCAGCGGTTCGGCCAGGCCGGAAGCTAGCGTCCCCCTCATCTGGCGAACCGCGTCTGCTACTGTTCGTCAAGCCGAGGCGCGTCCGATGACGCGAGCGCCCGGAACTCACCGCCGGAGCAGAGAGACCGTGATAGCTGACGAACTGGTCCACTTTGGCGTCGATCGTGGCGTGGCGACGATCACGCTCGATTCACCGCAGAATCGCAACGCCCTTTCGCGGCGCCTGGTCGCCGAACTGGCCGAGCGGGTGGAGCGAGCGCTCGGCGACCCCACGGTCCGCGTTGTACTCCTCACCGGCGCCGGCCCCGTCTTCTGTTCGGGAGCGGACCTGAAGGAGCAGCGGGCGGCGAACGCGGGCGGGAACACGGCGGCCAGCCCCACCGGTGTCGGCGGTGTGGCGGAGATCCTCCTCCGCATCTGGAACGCCCCGAAGCCGTTCGTCTGCCGCGTCAATGGGGCGGCGCGGGCGGGCGGCCTCGGGCTGGTCGCGGCCTGCGATATCTCGGTCGGAGTCGAGACGGCCAGCTTCGCCTTCAGCGAAGTCCGAATCGGCGTCGCTCCGGCGATCATCTCGGTCGTAACGCTCCCGCGCCTCGGCGTCGTCAAGGGGATGGAGCTGATGCTCACGGGTGAGCCGTTCACCGCCGCCGAGGCGGTTGCCTACGGCCTGCTGAACGCGAGCGCGCCAGCGGAGGAACTCGACGCCTCCGTTGGCGGATACATCGAGAAGCTCCGGAGGGGCGGCCCGAAAGCTCTGGCGGCGACGAAGGCGTTGGTCCGCGAAGTGCCGGGGATGCCGGTCGCGGCCGCCTTCGAAGCAATGGCCCGGCGCTCGGCCGAGCTTTTCGCCTCGGAGGAGGCACTCGAGGGAATGAGCGCCTTCGCCGAGCGTCGGGACCCGCGGTGGGTGTGAGGCGAGTTCTGAAGTTCTGAGTGCTGAGTGCTGAGTGCTGAGCTGGAGCGAACGCGGTGGCGGGTGCATTGTGGGCCCATTCACGCCCCGGCGCGCGGCAGGATGGAGAACGAGATGGATTT
>JANMTH010000682.1:0-3880 GCA_031390305.1 Thermoflexaceae bacterium | reverse complement strand
GCCGCGCCCGCCCCCGCCGTTTGGGCGGCCAGCGCCGCCGTCGAACCCGCCGCCCTCCAGGTACCCGAGCCCGAACCGGCCACCGAGCCCGATCCTCCGGCGGAGCACCTCTCGGCCGTCCCCGCCATGCCCAGGCTGATGATCGCCCTCCCCGGCTCCGTCAACGCCCGTGCCCACTTCGCCATGGTCTCTTTCGGCGACTGAACGGCCGCCCTCAACTACCATTCCGCGAATGACTCCGCCCACGGCCGCCGCGCCGTCGGACCGTAGATCGCCCCAGAACGCCTTCCTTGTCGCCGCCGCGGTCGTGGGCTTCGGCTTCCTCGGCTCACGGCTCCTTGGCGTCCTCCGCACCGTCGCCACCGCCGATGCCTTCGGCACCGATCCCGACCTCGCCGCCTTCAACGTCGCCTTTCGCCTTCCCGATCTGATCTTCCAGGTTCTCGCTGGCGCCACCCTCGGCAGCGCATTCATCCCCGTTTTCGCCCGCCTCTATCGCCGCGAAGGCGAAGCCCGCGCCTGGCAACTCGCCAGCTCCATCCTCAATCTCGTCACCGCCGGCACCGCCGTCCTCTGCCTCCTCGCCTTCATCTTCGCCCCCCTCCTCGTTCCCCTCCTCGCTCCCGACCTCGGCAAGGACATCGGCGAACACGCCCGCCTCACCGAAAAGGCCGTCTCCCTCACCCGCTTCATGCTCCTCTCGGCGCTCCTCTTCTCCGTCAGCGGCATGCTCAGCGGCATCCACAACGCCCGTCAGCAGTTCCTCGGCCCCGCCCTCGCGCCCATCCTCTATAACGTCGCCATCATCTTCGGCGCCGTCGTCCTTTCTGGGCCCTTCGGTGTCGAAGGCCTCGCCACCGGCGTCGTCGCCGGCGCCGCCCTCCACCTCGCTATCCAGGTGCCCGGCCTCCGGCGCGAAAAGATGGCCTACCGCTTCATCTTCGGCCTTCGCGACCCGGCCACGCGCGAAGTCGCCCGCCTCATGGGTCCCCGCGTCCTCGGCCTCGCCGCCACCCAGTTCAACTTCCTCATCACCATCTACTTCGCCTCCAAGATCGGCTCCTCCGCGATCAACGACCTCAACTACGCCTGGCTCGTGGCCCAGCTCCCCCTCGCCCTCTTCGGAATGGCCCTCTCCACCGCCGTCTTCCCCAGCCTCGCCGAACACGCCGCCGAAAAGGACTACGAGGCCCTCCGCGCTACCACCGCCCGCGTCCTTCGCGTCATCATCTTCCTCACCGCGCCCGCCGCTGCCGGGCTCGCCCTCCTCAGCGTGCCGATCGTCACCATCCTCCTCCAGCACGGCGAATTCACCGCCGCCGATACCGCCATCACCGCCTCCGCCATGTCCTGGTACTGCCTCGGCCTCGTCCCCATGGCCGGCATCGAAATCCACAGCCGCGCCTTCTACGCCCTCGGCGATACGCGCACGCCCGTCATCCTCGCCGTCGGCGCCGTCGCCCTGAACCTCGTTCTCAGCGCCATGCTCTACGGCTCATTCGCACACGAAGGCCTCGCCTTCGCCCTCTCCATCGCCGCCTGGTTCGAATGGCTGATGCTCTACAAGGCCTACACCGTGAAGACAGGCGCATCCGCCACCATCGATCTCGCCGCCATGAGCCTCGTCTCCATCTGCACCGCCGCTATGGTCCTGGTTCTCGCCGTCGCCTTCGCGCCGTTCGACAACGTCAGCTGGTTCGACAACCTCGTCCTTGCCCTCGCCGGCGCCGTAGCGGGCGGCCTCATCTACCTCGGCGCAGCCAGGTTGGCCGGCATCCCCGAAGTCGATCTTATGCTCGACCGCCTCCTCGCCCGCCTCGGCGTCCGCTACACCGTCGGTGGGCCGTGACCCGCCCGCCGGGAGCTATCATCGGCGCGATGTCTCCTCCGCGACGCCACACTCGCGTTCTCCACATCTCCGGCCCGGAAGACATCGCCGCCGCCGTCAGCGAAGCCGCCGCCGTCCTCCGCGCCGGCGGCCTCGTCGCGTTCCCCACCGAGACCGTCTACGGCCTCGGCGCCAACGCCCTCGACGACGCCGCCGTCGCCTCTATCTTCGCCGCCAAGGAACGGGCAGCCGATGACCCCCTGATCGTCCACATCACCGGCCTCGCCGCCCTCGGCGATGTCGCCAGCGCCTGTCCGCCACTCGCCCTCCGCCTCGCCGCGCACTTCTGGCCAGGGCCGCTCACCCTCGTCCTGCCACGCTCTCCACGCGTCGCCGCCGCCGTTTCCGCTGGCCTCGAAACCGTCGCTGTCCGCGTCCCTTCGCACCCCCTCGCCCGCGCCATCCTCGAAGCCGCCGGCCTCCCGATCGCCGCTCCCAGCGCCAATCGCTTCACCCGCGCCAGCGCCACCACCGCCGCCCACGTCCTCGAAGACCTCGATGGCCGGATCGACCTCGTCATCGACGGCGGGCCGGCCGAGGCCGGTATCGAATCCACCGTCGTCGCCATCGATGGCCCCAACCGCGTCGTCCTCCTCCGCGCCGGCGCCATCACCCGCGAACAGCTCGCCGCCGCCCTCGGCCCCGGCGTCGAAATCACGGCGGCTGGCCCTCGGGAGAAGCGTTCACCCGGGATGATGGCGAAGCACTACGCCCCCCGCACCCGCCTCGTTTACATCGCCGGATCCGCCGATAGCGCCCGCGCTCGTCTTTTCGCCGAGGCGGCAGGAGCTATCCAGCGCGACCAACGCGTCGCCCTCCTCATCTCCGCCGAGGACGCGGCGGCCCTCGCACCCGGTCACGGATACACCGTCGAGACACTCGGCCCCGAGGACGATCCCCAGGCCATCGCCCACCAGCTCTTCGCCGCCCTCCGCACCATCGACCACGCGGGCGCCGACGTCATCTTCGCCCGCTCCCCGGCGCCCTCCGGCCTCGGCGCCGCCATCCACGACCGCCTCTCCCGCGCCGCCACCGAAGCGATCGTCCTGTAGCTCCGCGTCCAGGCCGCGGCTACGCCCTATGGCCTACCCCCTCTCGCCTACTCCCTCTACCCTACCCCTGTGGCCGAACTGCCCCTCCCCAACCATGTCGTCATGACGCGCCGCGATGGCAGGCGCGAAGTCCTCCTCCATCGCTCCATGGCCGTCATCGGCCAACAGAAGATCGAGATCAAGGCCGCGCGCAGCACCGTCATTCTGCCGCTCTTCGGCCTCGCCCTCGCCGCCGCCCTCATCACCTGGATGGCCCTCTCCGATAACGTGCCCTTCTGGGCGCTCGTCACGCTCCTCTTCGTCTGCCTCGCCGTCGTGCCCGCCTCCGTCATGGGCCTGGTTAGCTCGATCGTCGGGGCCGATGTCGTCATCGACGCGACGAAGGGTTCGATCACCTGGCAGCAGGGCTACCTCGGCATGGGCATCGGCACCAGGGAGCTCGTCCCCTTCGCCAAGATCGACCACTTCGAGGTCACTGTCGAAGGCGAGGACGCGGACCGTTGGCGCGACCAGACAGACGACCTCCGCCAGTTCGCCCTCGTCCTCGTGAAGGCCAGCGGCAGGCGCCTCAACCTCATCCAGATCCCCGTCCCCGTCTACGGCCAGGCCGATGGCATGGACCGCACCCTCACCGTCGGTAACGCCGTCGCCGCCCTCACCGGCTCCACCGTCCGCATCCCCGAAGGCTGGGAGCTGGTCGAAATCGATACCGACACGGGCGAAACCGTCGCGCCGAAGCCCACCGCCGGACCCCCATCCACATCCCAGCGCAAACGAAGGGCTCCTCGATGATCGACTCCGACCAGCAGGCCATCGAAGCCCTCCGCGACGCCAAAACCATCGCCATCGTCGGCCTCGACAACCGCGAGTTCCGCACCGCCCACCGCATCGCCGCCTACCTCCAGGCGGCCGGCTACCGCATCGTCCCCGTACCCGTCCA
>JANMTH010000658.1:0-2218 GCA_031390305.1 Thermoflexaceae bacterium | reverse complement strand
CTGAACTCCAGTTCGCCGTTCCGGTTAGGCCGCAACATCGGCCATCTCCTTTCGCATTCGCCGCAGTGCGCGCAAGAGCGTCGCCCGTACGGCGCCCTCACGCTTCCCCACCAGGCGGCCGATCTCCGCGTGGCTCTTTTCGCCCACGAACCGCAGGAGCACCACGTCCCGCTGGTCACTGTTGAGGCTCCTGAGGGCGTGGTGAACGAGCCTCAAGGTCTCCGCCTGATAGTCCGTCTCCGGAACCGCTTCGGGAAGATCTTCGTCAAGCGGCCCCGGCTGCTGCTGCTCTCGCTTCCAGGCATCTCGCACCTGGTTCCTGGCGATTGCGAAGACCCACGGCCGGAACGTGTTGGACCCCTGCCGGTACTTCGGAAGAAACCGCCAGGCGCGGAGGAACACCTCCGCCACGACATCCTCGGCCAGCGCGTAGTCCCGGATCTGTCCCCGCACGTAACGGTACAGATCATCCGCGAGGAGCGTATAGATCTCGCTGAAGGCATCCCGCTCGCCCAGTGCGGCGCGGCAGGCCAGCGCCTCCAGTACCGCCCCATCTTCGGCGGGGCGGCTGCCCACGAAGGCAATGGATGCCGCTTCCCGCACGCAGACCCCCTCCCGGCAATCCAGCCTTCGCCAGGAACATCGACAGGGCCGGGCCTGTTGAGAAGCGAAAAGCGAGCACCCTCTCGACCGGTATCCCCGCAGTCACTCGCCTGTCACCACCTCGCTCCTTATCGGCCACCTCAGCCCCCGTAACAAAAACCGTTTTCGGCCGGTAATGGCATTGAGAGCGGCATGAGGAGAGGAAGCAACATGGAACTCAGAGCGCGGTTTCGGACACTCCTGCGGCGGCCAGCGCGCGAGCATGGACAGGCGATGGTCCTCTTCGCGTTTGGCCTGGCGGGCTTCTGCGGGCTCGTCGGCATGAGCGTCGATGTCGGGCAGATCGTCTACACCAGGACTCAGATCCAGAACGCCGCCGATGCTGCCGCCCTCGCCGGCGCGCAGGCGCTCCCCGACGGCCAACAGGCGCAGGAGACGGCCTTCTCCTACGTCACCAAGAACGGTGGCACCGCCGGGGCGTCCACTGTCCAGATCACCCAGACGTATGGCGCGAACGACACCGTCCGCGTGACCGCCAGCAAAGGCGTGAATTACACGTTCCTCCGCGTCCTCGGCCTTAGGGGCACCACCGTCAGCGCCACGGCGAAGGTGCGTGCCGCGAACTACAACGGCGGCTCCGGCCTCGTTCCCTGGGGCTTCATCGCCAGTAACAACAACAACAGTACTCTCCTCCAGAACTCCTGCTACCTCGGCCAATCGGGCGGCGTGCCCCAGTTCAAGCAGAATGTCAGCTGCACCATGAAGTACGGCGCGGGAACGAACTCCGGCGGCGACTTCGGCTCCCTCGCCCTCGATGCGACCGGAGCCAGCACGTATCGGAATGCTATCGCCAACGGCTCGACCAAGCCCTACAAGGTAGGGGACCTCGTCGAAGCCCAGACCGGCAACATGCAAGGGCCAACCAACCAGGGGATCAACGACCGCTTCTCGCGGCCGGTCCCGGCTGGCTGTGCGGGCCACGCCCGCAACCAGGTGCTTACCACCACCGATGGCGTCACCTCCATCCGCGCCGGCTGCGAAGCCAGCCCCCGGATCATCATCATCCCCGTGGTCAACCAGATTAATAACCCGGACAAGTCCACCATCCTCGGCTTCGCCTTCGTGTACCTCACCGGTTCGAGAACGAACGGTGGTCACAGCCAGGTGACGGGCGAGTTCGTGAAGTTCGTCACCGAACTCCCGGGAGGGATCTATTCCGGAACATCCGCCACCGGAGCGACGGCATTGAAGTTCGTCGAGTAACCCACGGATCGCCTGGGAGCCGCGCGGCGGACTCCCCGAGAGAGCAGCAGAGAAGCCGGCGCCCGCAACCGCCGGCTTCTTTGCGTCCCGCAGACTGCGCGGGGCTCGCCGTCGAACGGCTTGCCCAGACTCCCCTGTAACACAAATGTTCGTTGCCGCCCTTCGCCCGCGTTGGTACCAGCGCCCAAGCAACCACGGTCGTGAGGTCTATGCCGAAATTCATCTTCGTTACTGGCGGTGTCGTCTCTTCGGTCGGTAAGGGAATTACGACCGCCTCGCTCGGCAGAATTCTCAAGTCGCGTGGCGTCTCTGTCTCCATCCAGAAGCTCGACCCCTATCTCAACGTCGATCC
>JANMTH010000637.1:0-3179 GCA_031390305.1 Thermoflexaceae bacterium | reverse complement strand
CGCGAAGGGCGGCGCCTACGGGATCATCTGCACGGAGAACGGCTTTCACGGCCGCTCGATGGGCGCCCTCGCGGTGACCGGGACGGCGCGCTACAGGGAACCGTTCGGGCCGATGGTCCCGGGCGCCACAATCGTGCCCTGGGACGACCTGGAGGCGATCAAGGCGGCGACCGACGCGAACACGGTGGCCATCCTGCTGGAGCCGATCCAGGGCGAGGGCGGCGTGAACATGCCCGGCGAGGGGTACCTCGAAGGTGTGCGGGCGTGGTGCGATGAACGCGGGCTGCTCCTCATATTCGACGAAATCCAGACGGGCATCGGGCGGACGGGCTCGCTGTTCGCCTACGAACAGTTCGGCGTCGAGCCGGACATCATGGCGCTGGCGAAGGGCTTGGCCGGGGGCGTGCCGATCGGCGCGTTGCTGGCGCGGGAGGAGATCGCCGCCCACTTCATCCCCGGAGACCACGGCACGACCTTCGGCGCGAACGCCCTGGCGACGGCCGCGGGGGTGGCGACGGTGAGGTTCGTGCTCGAGAACGGGGTGCTGGAGCGCTGCCGGGCGGCCTCCGAGCGGCTCCAGAGCCGCCTCCGCTCGATGGAGGATCGCTTCCCGGAAGTGACCGAGGTGCGGGGACGGGGCCTCTTGATCGCCGTCGGCTTTGCGCGAGATATTGCCGCCGAGGTGACGGCCGCGTGCCGCGAACGCGGGCTGCTGGTGAACAACGTCCGGCCGAACGCGGTGCGGCTGATGCCGCCGCTGATCGTCAGCGACGATGAGATCGATAAGGCCTGCGCGATTCTCGAAGACGCCGTCTCCGCCCTCACGGCCCCGGCGAAGTAGCGCCGAATGAACGCCGTTCTGGGCATTTGTCTTCTGGCATTGACGGCCGTTGGGTTCGTCTTCTGCTACCTCGGCTTCCTCTGGCTGACCGGGAGGATGGGGCGCGGGGCGCGGTTGGGCATTCGGATGGCCGCGATCACGGCCTCGGACGAGGCGTGGGGCGCCGCTCATCGCGCGGGCGGACCGATCCTGCTGCTCGGTGGCGCGCCCGTCTTCGCCGCCGGTCTGGCGTTCTTCCCCTTCGCCTTCGCCGGGAAGATCGACGAGCTTTTCGCGATCGTGATCATGATGGTCTCGGCCGGTGTCCTCGTCGGGACTTCGTTTAGCGCGCTGACGACGGCCCTGACGGCGGCGAACGGCGCGGCGGCGAACCGGGCGGGATAGGAGGCGCCGCTCGTCGGCTGCCGCCCCACCCGGACGAGTGGGGCGGCGATGGCAGCGAGCGGATACGCTGAGGGGCGATGCATCCTGGCCCATCTGACTGGCTCGCCCGGCGCAAGGCTCGCCCGCAACGCCCGGCGTGGCCGACGCTGCGCCGCGTTTTGGCCCTCAATCGCCCGCATCTGGGCACGGTGCTCCTTCTCCTGGTGGCGATCGGCATCGGCTCCGTGCTCGGGCTGGGGCCTCCCTTGCTTATCCGCGGGATCATCGACGAGGCGATCGTCGCCGACCGCGATGGATCGCTGCTGAACGTCCTCGTCCTCGTCATGGCCGGGCTGGTCGCGGTCTCGGCCCTTGTCGGTGTCGGGCAGACGTACCTGAGCAACTCGGTGGGCCAGAGCGTGATGTTCGACCTCCGCTCGCGGCTGTACCGGCACCTCAGCGGCATGTCGCTGCGCTGGTTCACGGCGACGCGGACGGGCGAGGTGCTCTCACGCGTGACGAACGATGTCGGCGCCGTCCAGGGCGTCGTCAGCGACTCGCTCGGGGGCGTCGTCGGCAACGTGATCACGGTCGCCTCGACGTTCGCCCTGATGCTCGCCCTGGATTGGCGGCTGGCGCTCTTCTCGGTCGCCTTCCTGCCGCTCTTCATCATTCCGATGCGCCGGGTTGGAAACCTGCAGCGAGAGCTGATGAGCGCCTCCCAGGAGCAGGTCGCGCTGATGAACGGGCAGATGCAGGAGACGCTCTCCGTGAGTGGCGTTCTCCTTGTGAAGACGTTCGGCCGGGCGAGCGAAGAGATCGCCCGGTTCGACGAGACGAATAGGCGGATACGCGGCCTGAACATGCGCCGGGCGATGGTGGGGCGTTGGTTCGGCGTGAGCATGGGCTTGTTCGGGTCTCTCGCGCCGGTCGTGGTGTACTGGTACGGCGGTCATCGGGTTATCGGCGGCGAGGCCTCGCTGGGTACGGTGGTGGCCTTCGCGGGGTTGCTGGCCCGGCTTTTCGGGCCCGTGTCGCAGCTCCTGAGCATCAACGTGACGCTCCTCAGTTCGCTGGCGTTGTTCGAGCGGATCTTCGACTTCCTCGATCTCGAACACGAGATCACGGACCGGCAGGGCGCCGTTGCGCTCCCGAACGCACGGGGCGACCTGGCGTTCGAAGACGTGAGCTTCAGCTACATCGCGGGCCAGCCAGCGCTGGAACATGTGTCGTTCAGCGTTCCGGCGGGGAAGTTCGCCGCCCTTGTGGGCCATTCGGGCGCGGGGAAGACGACGGCGGCTTACCTCGTGCCACGCCTCTACGATGTCACGGGCGGGAGGATCACCGTCGATGGCCACGACATCCGCGACATGACGCTGGATTCGTTGAGTGGCGCAATCGGGATGGTGAACCAGGAGCCGTTCCTCTTTCACACGACGATCAAGGAGAACCTGCGCTACGCTCGGGCGGCGGCTACGGACGCCGAGATCGAGGCGGCGGCGCGGGCCGCGAACATTCACGAGTTCATCGCGGCCCTCCCTGAGGGGTACGAGACGGTCGTCGGTGAACGCGGCTATCGCCTTTCGGGAGGCGAGAAGCAACGCGTCGCGATAGCGCGGGCGCTGCTCAAGGACCCGGCGATCCTGATCCTCGACGAGGCGACATCGAGCGTGGATTCAGTGACCGAGCATGCGATCCAGGCGGCGCTGGAGCGGCTGGCGCACGGGCGAACGGTGCTGGCGATCGCCCACCGGCTTTCGACCGTGCTCGCCGCGGACCTCATCGTCGTGCTCGACCACGGCCGGGTGGTGGAGCATGGGCGGCACGAAGAGCTGCTGATGCGGGAGGGCGTGTACGCGGGGCTCTACTACCGCCAGTTTGCGGGAGAGGAGGCGTCAGTAGCCGGTAGTCAGTAACCGGTAGTCAGTTCAGGAGCTGCTCAGGGCTTCGGGGGGCGGGTGATCGATTCCATGAA
>JANMTH010000179.1:0-6227 GCA_031390305.1 Thermoflexaceae bacterium | reverse complement strand
AGCGTCTCGTCCACCGCCAAGAGGTCAGCCCAGGCCTCCTTAACCAGCGTTGCCACCGACTCCATGGTGCTCCGGACCATCTCCGTCATCTGCGAGGCGTCCAAGGGTGACTCGCCGCCGAAGGGGAGGACCGGACCGCGGGCCAGGAGGGCGAGCAGCCCATCCTGGGCTCTGCCCATCGACACCGACTTCGGCTTCATCCCGAACTCCGCGAACAGAGAGAGGGACTCCACCTGGAACGCCCAGAGGTGGAAGACGGCGACCATCGCCCAGCGCTGCTGGATGACCCGGACCCGTTCGCGGAGGTGGAGGAGGTACCAGCCCAGCTCCGCGTCGGTGGCGCGGAGGAGGCCGATCAGCTGCCAGTACTCGAAAGCCTGGGCGCCGGCGGTGGCGGACTGGAACCTGAGGTCCTCGGACTGGCCGTTCTTGAAGAGCTGGAGCTTGAGGCGGGCGAGTTCCCTGGCGGAGAGGGAGCTGTAGATCCTGCCGAGGCGGGCGACATTCATCGCCGGCCGCCGGGGAGGGACTGGAGCCGTGCCGCGGTGGCTGCTTCGATAGCTTCCACCCTCGCTTCGAGTTCGCCAACCTCCAGGAGCTTGAGGCCACGGTGGCGAGGGACGCGAGGGTGCGGGAGCGGTTGACGCTGTTCTCCAGGCCGAGGGTGTCGAGGGCGGCGACCTCGATCAGAGGTGAACATGCGACAGGCAGGATCCCGGCCGGCGGACAGACCGCAAGCCATTGTCGCGGCCCGACGGAGCGTGGGTAACCTCGCTCAGGAGGTGGCCCGCTTGCGGAAGCGGATGTGGAAGTCGTGCATGGGAAGAAACGGGAGGCTGAAATAGTGCACCGGGTCCGGCAGCGGCTTTGCGAGTTCGATGTCGGTCATACGATTTGCGATCTCGGTGAACGCGGAGATCATCTCACGACGGGCCAACATCGCGCCGGGGCAGAAATGGGCCCCGCCGCCGAATGCGACATGACCCTGGAGGTCGTTACGGTCCAGGTTGAAGTCACCGGGGCAGGAGAAGCGGTCCGGGTCCCGGTTCGCTGGTCCGAAGCCGACCATGACCGAGGAGCCTTCGGGGATAGCCGTGCCGCTCAGCTCTACATCTCGGGTAGTGCTTCGAGCGAGAAAGACCACGGGACTCTCCCAGCGCAGGACCTCCTCCACGAACGTCTTGATCAGGTCGGGGTCGGCCTGGAGCCGCGGGAGAGTCTCGGGGTGGCGGATGAGGGCCCACATGCCGTGATTTATCGCACTCTGGGTGGTCTCGAAACCGCCCGTGATGAGCTGATGCATGATGTTTTGGAGCTCGTGCATTGTCAGCGGCTGTTCGTCTTCGCTATGGGCGTGCACGAGCTGGGACATCAGATCGTCTTTCGGGCTAGCCCGGCGATCCTCAAAGACCGCGTGGAAGTAGTGCTGCGCCTCAAGCTCGATCTCAGCGTTGGCCGCCATCTCGTCGGGGGTGAGGGGCCGACCGTTGTAGCCGACGCCGAGCATGGCATCGGCCCAACGCTTGAAGCGGGCGACCTCTGAGCGTTCGAGGCCGAGCTGCTCGGCGATGATGATGCCCGGCATGGGCATGGCGAACTGGCTGTTGAAGTCGCACGTCCCTTCATCGACGAAGGCGTCGATGAGGTCCCTGGCGACGCCGTCGACGTAGGGGACCATCTCCTGGACACGCGCTGCCGTGAATACGCGGTCCACGAGCCGCCGATAGCGCGTGTGCACCGGCGGGTCAGTGCGCTGGAGGGTCTCGACGTGCTCCCAGCCGCGCTCGCGGAGGACGGTCTGGAGTGGTCCACGGTCCCCCGCCGCCCCGCCCCCAGGGGCCGCGGCCGGGCGGTTGGAGAACGTCGCAGGGTCGCGGAGGACCTGGCGGACGTCGTGATAGCGCGTGACCATGTAGGAGGACGAGCCGGGCACGTGGTAGACCGGACACTCGAGCTGGAGCAGCTCGAAGGCGCGGTAAGGGTTGCTGGAGATGTGGGGGTCGAAGAAGTCGATCTCAGCGACGGTCTGCAGGTCGTCGGGATTCGGCACGATGCCCTCCTGTGGTGCGTAGCATGCAGCGGAGCCGATCCTACACCAGAGCATGGGGGGAGGGATGAAGGGCGCCAGGAGCGCCTCGATGGCACTTTCCGCTACCTCTTGCGCCGTATCCAGCGCGAGGTCGAGCTGTGGGACTGCTCCGCCAGGTAATACTTGCGAACCCGCCAAAGCGAGAACGCAAAGGGGAGTCGCGCTGGTGGGGGCGGACCGACCGGCCGCCGGTGCGGCGGCCACACGCAGGGTCCACTCCGCCTTTGCTGTATAGTCCCGGCTGTGACGATCGGCAGTTCTCTTGAATCGTTCGTCCCGGCGAGCGTTGCGCGCCTCGCGGCTGTTGTGCCGTCGGTGCTCGGGCGCGGCTTCGCCGAACGGCGCACGGGTGCGGCCCTCTTCGCCGATATCTCAGGCTTTACGGCGCTTTCCGAACGCCTCGGCGAGCGCGGCCGCGCCGGGCCCGATGACCTCACGGAGATCCTGAACACCTACTTCGCGAGCTTCGTTGCGGAGGTCGTGGTGCACGGCGGCGAAGTCATGAAGTTCGCGGGTGACGCCCTCATGGCCATCTGGGACGCCGACATCCTCGGCTCGCTGGCTGCCGCGGCAAGCGCGGCGAAGGCGGCTGCCGGCGGAATGCAGCAGGTCGTCGCGAGCCTTGACCGTGATGGCGCCAGCGCCATCGCCCTGAAAGTCGGCATCGGCGTCGGCGAGATCGAGTCCTACGTCATCGGTATCGGCGCTGGACGCCTCGAATTCGTCGTCGCCGGTGAGGCCGTGGTCGAAGCAACGGACGCCGAGCACGAGGCGCAACGCGGCGAGGTCCGGCTCTCCCCGCGGGCGTTGGCGCTCGCCACCGGGGAGCTGCCAGTCCCGCGAGAAGCAGGGGGCCAGGCTCCGGCCGCGGACGCTTCGCTCCTCCACCCCTTCGTGGTACCGGCGATCACCACACGCTTCGAGGCCGGCCACGACGCCTGGTTGAACGAACTCCGCAGCGTCTCCGTGGTCTTCGTTGGCATCGCCGGCCTGCCCACCGGGAACGACTTCGGCGCCGCTCTCGATACCGTGAGCGACGCCTGCGGCGACGCGGTGGCCGGCTTCGGCGGCACCGTGAATAAGGTCGCGGTCGATGACAAGGGCGTAACGCTCCTGGCCGTCTTCGGCCTCCCGCCGGACGTGCACGAAGACGACCCCGCGCGCGCCGTGCGCGCCGCAATCGAGGTCCGGTTACGGGCAGGCGCGCTGGGGGCGACGGCGTCGATCGGCGTCGCCACGGGCCACGCGTTTTGTGGCGTCGTCGGCGGCGAAGCCCGGCGTGAGTACACCGTCATCGGGGACGTGGTAAATCTCGCCGCGCGCCTCATGCAGGTCCCCTCGGATGGCATCCTCTGCGACGGACCGACCGCGGCTGCGGCCGCTGCCCGCATCGCGTTCCAACCGCTGGGCAGCGTCGCGCTGAAAGGGAAGGCGGCGCCCGTGCCTGTCCATGCCCCCGCGAGCATCGGGACAGTTGTCGCCCAGGCAGGACGGCGCGCTCCCGTTGGTCGGCAGAAAGAACGTGAGGCGCTGCTCACGCTGCTCCCCGGGGGTGTGCCCGGCCCTGCGCGCCTCGCCGTGCTCTCGGGCGAAGCCGGGCAGGGGAAGACGCATCTCCTCGCCGAGCTGACCGCCCGCGCAAGCGAGATGGGCCTTACGGTCTGCGAGGGTCAGGCCGAGGCGACGGAGGCCGCCACCCCCTACTTCGCCCTGCGCACGGTCGTCGAACAGGTGCTCGGTCTCGGTGGGACGCCCTCCGGCGACGTCGCTTCGCGCCGCTCGCTGGCCCTGGCCCAGATCGAGGACGACGACGAGCTGGCCGCAAACGCGCCCCTGCTCAACGCTGTGTTGTCGCTTGAGATACCCGAGACGGCACGTACCCGTGATATGACCGGCGCCACGCGCGCCCACCTTGTTGCGAGATTCATCCGCCGGCTCCTCGAAAGGGCTGCGGGGGACACCGCACTGCTCACGATCGTCGACGACGTCCAGTGGCTCGACGGCTCCTCCTGGCGCGTGCTGAGCGAGCTCGCCGTTGCTCACCGTGTGATCCTTGTCGTCGCCACCCGTCCCTCCGACGGCGCCGAGCTCGAAGACCTCGCGCGGTTGCGCGCGGCGCCCTCGTGCCTCTCCCTGCGGCTCGAGGGGATGGACGACGAAGGCCTGCGGGAGATGGCCCACCGGCGCCTTGGAGGCAGCCTTGACCCGGGCCTCGTTTCCTTCCTTCATGGCCGCACCGGCGGGAATCCGTTCTTCTTCGATGAGCTCTTGCTGACACTCCAGTCACGCGACCTGCTCGTCGAGCGCGGCGGATCGTTCGGGCCCATTTCGCCGATGCACGAGCTAGAGTCGGTCGAGCTTCCCAGGACCGTTGAAGCGGCTATCACCAGCCGGCTCGCCCTGCTTTCGGAGCCGCACCAGCTCACGGTGAAGGTGGCGAGCGCAATCGGGCGGTCATTCGCCGTCCGTCTCCTCCACGACATCCACCCGATCGCCAGCGCCCGGCCCGCACTGGAGGCGCACCTCGCCGCGCTGGCAGAGCGCCACATCGCCGAACAAGAGGCGACCGAACCGGTCCTGAGCTATGCGTTCCGGCACGCGCTGACGCGGGACGTGGCATACAGCCTTCTCCCCGCGACACAGCGCCGGCTCCTCCACCGGGAGGTGGCAGCTTGGCTCGAAAGCCGTTACGCGTCGGACCTCAGCCCCTATCTTGGACTCCTGGCCTACCACTGGGAGCGGGCCGGCGAGCATGCCAAGGCGATAGCGCGATTGCAGGCAGCCGGTGCGCTTTCAGTCGCCCATGGCGCCTACCAGGAAGCCGTCGTGCTGCTCACGCGGGCCTTCGAACTCGCGGCCGGGGAGCACATTGAGATCCGTCTCGAGGATCGCGCAGCGATGGAACGTCAACTCGGCGAGGCGCAGTACGGGCTGGGCCACATGGCCGAGGCCCGCGCCCATCTCGTACGCAGCCTGGAGGCCAGGGGTCTCGGGCGTCCGTCGGGTCGCGTCCCGCTCGTCGTCAGCCTTTCCCGCGAGGGGGCACGTCAGGCGTGGCACCGGCTCATCCGGCGCCCACGGCTGGGAGCTCTCCCCTCCCGCCGCAGTGAGCCCCAGGTCGATGAGGCGATTCTCACCTACGAGCGCCTGGCCGAGCTCGACCTGATCTGGCTCGACCTTCCCCAGGTGTTCGACTCCGTCCTGCGCATGCTGAACCGGGCCGAGCGGGCGGGCTCGGCTGTTACCCTCGCGCGTTCCTATGCGGCCGCCGCCACGCCTGCCCTGGCGCTCTCGCTCGGGCGCCTTGCCCGCTTCTACCAGCGGCGTGCCCTCGATGCCACCGCGCTGGCGGGCTCGCTCTCGGGCGAGGCATGGGTCCACGAGTGCATCAGCTACGCCCGGCTCTGCTCCGGCGACCTCGATTCGGCCATCGCGCACGCCGAAGCGGCCCTCACGATCTGGCAGAACCTCGCCAATCGCAGGGCCGAGGACGAGGCCAGCTACTTCCTCTGCCTCGCGGCCTACCGCCGGGGCGAGGTTGCACTAGCCGCGGAACGCTACGCCGCCCTCGCCGCCTCGGCCTCTGCCCGCGGCGACGAGCACTACATCTTCATTGGGCTGACGTTCGGCGCCCTCGCCCTTGTCCGCAACGGCCAACCAAGCGAGGCACTCAGCCTCCTTGACCGGGCGGCCGCCTCGCTCAACGACGACGAGCGGCGCGCTGGCGGGGCGGACCTGTGGCACGCGATCCGCGCCCTCGCGCTCATCCGTAACGGGGAGAGCGATGCCGCGGGTGAGCATGTGCGCCAGTCAGCCAGGCTCGGCGGCTGGCGCTTACCGCCCGTCTTTTGGCTCTATGAAGGCCTGACCGCCCGGGCCGAGGCCGCTCTCGCACTGGCCTCCCTCCCCGGGGAAGGCGCGCGGGAGTGGCGCAAGTTCGCGCGCTCCGCCTCCCGCGGGTTGGCCGTACACGCCCGCATCCTCCCCAGTAGCCGCGCCGGCGCCGACCTCTATGAGGCGCGACGGCTAACCATCGAGAGCGCCCGCGGCCGGGCAATCCGGCGTTTTCATCGCGGTATCCGGCTGGCCGAACGTTCCGGCCAACGCCTGGAAAACGCGCTCATGCGCACCGACCTTG
>JANMTH010000601.1:0-1983 GCA_031390305.1 Thermoflexaceae bacterium | reverse complement strand
CATCCACGCCGCCAGCGAGTTCTACGATGTCCCCGGCTTCCGGGCCGGACGCAACACCCTCCAGCCCTTCGAGATCGCCGAAGTCGGCGACGTAACCGGTCTCCATCTCCTCCACCTCCAGTGTCACTTCGGCATGGACACCCTCTCCTGGGCCCGCCTCGGCGCCCGCGTAAGCGGCCTCGATTTCAGCCCCGAGGCCGTCGCGACCGCGACGAAGCTGGCCACGGAACTCGGGCTCGACGCCACCTTCGTCCGCGCCAATGTCTACGACGCTGTAGCCGCCTTCGAAGGAGAGCGGTTCGACATCGTCTACACCGGATTCGGTGCCATCGTCTGGTTGCCCGACATCGAGCGTTGGGCCCGCACCGTGGCGGCGCTGGTGAGGCCCGGAGGGCTGTTCTACATCGCCGAGAGCCACCCGGCCGCAAGCGTCTTCAGCAATACCAGCCTGACGGCCGAGTACGACTACTTCCGCGAGCCAGCGAACCCCTACACATGGAACGACGCGGGTTCGTACGCCGATGCTTCCGCCTCCACCGCGCACAACCTCAGCTACGAATGGCCGCACCCGCTCGGCTCCGTCGTCACCGCCCTCATCGCCGCCGGCCTGCGCATAGAGTTCCTCCACGAGTTCGATTACACGCTCTGGGCGCGCTGGCCGTTCCTCGAAAATAACGCCGCTGGCGAGCATCACCTGCCCGCCGGAATGCCCCGCCTCCCGCTCATGTACTCGATCCGCGCCTCCAAACCCGCCTAGCCAAGCAGATTTCGGCCTTGTCCGGCAGGCCGGAACGCATCGTACGCGGAGCAGCCCAACCTGACTAACAGCTAGCAGCTAACAGCCAACAGCTCACCACGCCGCGACGCTCGCTCCCCAAACCGGGTATCGTTCGCCGCCATGACCGAGCCAGCTCCGCCCTTCCCGCCCGGTGCGCTTGAAGGCGTCCGCGTCGTCGAATTCGCCCAGGCCTTGGCCGTTCCCTTCTGCGGCCTCCTCCTCGCCGACATGGGCGCCGACGTTGTCAAGATCGAACCACCCGCCGGCGACGGCATCCGCCACACCATGGAGCCGATCCTCCCCGGCGAGAGCAAGGGCTACACGCTCGTGAACCGCGGCAAGCGCGCCATCTGTCTCGATATCACGAGGCCGGAGGCCCGTCCCGTCATCGAACGGCTCGTCGCGTGGGCCGATATCGCACTCGTCTCGCTCAAGCCCGCCGACCTTCCCCGCTACGGCCTCACCTACGAAGCGTTCCGCGCGATCAACCCACGCATCGTCTTCCTCGAACACGTCCCCCTCGGCAACAAGGGGCCCTTCGGCGGTGACCCCGGCTACGATGTCGTGGTCCAGGGTATGAGCGGCGCCGCCGCCATCGCCGCTCGCGTCCGCAACGGCGCCCCCGTCAACATCCGCCCGGCCTACAACGACATGGGGACTGGCTGCCTCTCCGCTTTCGGCGTCGTCGCCGCCCTCCGCCATCGCGATCTCACGGGTCTCGGCCAGCGCGTCGAAACGTCGCTCCTCGGGACGGCGATAGCTCTCGCCCACCAGCTTGTGAGCTGGTTCGCGGCCACCGATCCACCTCTCGAAGAGGCCTTCCGCGAGGAGGTGGCCGTTGTCCGTGCCGAGGGCGGAGGGTTCGAAGAGCAGCGCGCTGTCTGGGAACGCCACTTCACCGCCGGTGGCTATGCGAATATCTACTTCCGCCACTACCGCACGAAGGACGGCTTCCTCTCCCTCGGCTGTCTCAGCCCATCGCTGAACGCCCGCTTCCGCGCCGTCACCGCCCTCGAAGACCCGCACCAGGAGCCCGGCTTCGACATGGGCACGCCCGAAGGCTATGACCGTCTCACGATCCTCGTTCGCCAGGCCGAGGACCTCTTCGCCTCCGCCACCACGGCCGACTGGATCGCCCGCTTGCGGCGCGGCGGCGTGCCCTGTGGCCCGCTCAACTTCCCGCCCGATGTCTTCCGCGACGAACA
>JANMTH010000173.1:0-2871 GCA_031390305.1 Thermoflexaceae bacterium | reverse complement strand
ACCTCCTTCTGCACGTCATCGACGTTTCCCACGCCAACGCCTACGAGCACACACAGACGGTCGAGGCAACGCTGGCCGACCTCGGCGTCGCCGACAAGCCGGCCCTCCTCGTCCTGAACAAGTGCGACCGCATGGTAGACGAGGATGGGGCCCGCGTGGAGTCGTACGAAGCGGCCCGAGACGCCGCCTCCGCAGCCGGTGCGCCACCCTCGAACGTCGTCCTTGTCTCCGCCCTCAAGCGCTGGGGATTGGGTTCGTTGACGGCCCGGATCGCCCGCGCGCTGGATGGGGACCTCGGCGATCTCGGCTCGGCGTCGCTCGGCGCGGCCGAGCTGATGGAGCGGAGCGGCTAGGAGCTACCGTGCGGAAGTCTCGCGACGCGTGAGTGTGCGCCTCGTATCTGAGCGCTCCCCTCGCCCCGCGCACTGGAAGAGCAGAATCCCTACCCGGGGGTGAGGGGCACCGCCCGGCAACGAACGCCCGTTTCGCAAGTGAGTGTGTTGGCCGCACTTCCCTTCTGGCCCCGTGGACGGTAGAACTGTCGCTCATGGCCGAACCACCGCCCGTTCCCCTCCCTCACCCTTCCGGCCCGCTCGCCGGGTATCGCGTTCTCGATTTCGCCGACGAGAAGGGCCAGCTCTGCGCACGCCTGCTCGCCGAGCTCGGGGCCGATGTCATCAAGGTCGAGCCGCCCCGCGAAGGCGACTCGACCCGCCAGCGTGGGCCGTTCTATCGCGGCGAAGCGGGTGCCGAGAGCAGCCTGTACTGGTGGACGATGAACGCCGGAAAGCGCTCGATTACCTGCCAGCTCCGCCTCCAGGCGGGGCGCGACCTCGTTCACCGCCTCGTCGCCCAGGCCGACATGGTGGTGGAGACGAACGCCCCCGGGCGGGCGGCCGATCTCGGGCTGGACTACGCGACGCTCCGCGAGGTGAACCCATCGCTCGTCGCCGTGAGCATCACCAGCTTCGGGTTGACGGGGCCGTACAAAGACTGGCAGGCCACGGATGTCGTCGGCGTGGCCATGGGCGGCCACATGTACCTGAACGGCGACGAGGACCACGGGCCCGTCCGCACCCTCGCTCCTCAGGCCTACGCCCAGGTGAACGTCCAGGCGGCCGTCGGCGCCACCACCGCTCTCTACGCCCGTGGGGTGAACGGCGGGCTCGGCCAACAGGTCGATGTTTCGATGCAGGAGGCCGTCGCCAACGCCATGGACAACGCCCAGGCGACCTGGGATATCAGCCGCACGAACCTCTCCGGCCCCGGGCTTCGACGAAACACCTACGGCACCGTCGTTCTGAAGTACCTCTACGAAGCGCGGGATGGCTGGGTCGCGGCCCTCAACGGCGGCCCCATCCAGGGGCCGAACGGCCAGCCGTTGATCGACTGGATGGCCGAGACGGGCGAGGCCGCCCCGATCGACCAGCCTGCCTGGCGCGAAAAGCTCCTCTCCCAGGCGCCTCTCGACGCGGAAGAGATGGCCGTCGTCGAGGGCGTCATCGAAGCCTTCTGCCGCACCCGCGGGAAGGTCGCGCTCGTCGAAGAAGCACAGCGTCGCGGCGGCGGGTGGGCGCCCGTCTTCAGCCCTCGGGAGATCGTCGAAGCGCGCCACCTGAAGGAACGGGACTACTGGATCTGGGTACGCCACGAGGAGATGGGCGAGTCGTTCCTCTACCCGGGCGCCCCCTGGAAACTCAGCGCCACGCCGTGGATGCAGCGAGGCCGGGCGCCCCACCTGGGCGAACATAACGAAGACATCTACTCCGGTATGCTCGGCATTGATGAAGCCGAACTCCGGCGGCTGCGGATGAGGATGGTGATATGAGCGCGACCTTGAAGAAGCCGTTCGAAGGGCTCCGCGTGGCCGACTTCGCCTGGGTCGGCGTTGGCCCGACAGTTTCGAAGTACCTGGCCGACCACGGCGCCGAGGTCATCCGGATCGAGACCAACACCTACCCGGAAGCCGTCCGCCGCGCGCCCCCGTTTCTCGATGGTCTGCCCGGAGTAGACCGCTCCGGCTACTTCGCCAACTTCAACAGCTCCAAGCTCGGCATCTCGCTCAACCTCAAGCACCCCCGCGGGCCAGAGCTTGCGCGGCGGCTGGTGGCCGGATGCGACGTCGTCACCGAGTCGTTCACGCCGGGCACCATGGCCCGCTTCGGGCTCGATTACGAGAGCCTCAAGGCCATTCGGTCCGACATCGTCATGATCGCCATGCCGCTCTTCGGCCAGACCGGCCCGTGGGCTTCCTTCGCCGGGTACGGACACGTGCTCCAGGCCGCCGCCGGCTTCAACCACCTCACCGGCTGGGCCGATGGCCCCCCGATCGGCACTGGCATCGCCTACACCGACTTCCTCGTTCCCCATATCGCCGCCATCGCCCTGATCGCCGCCCTCGACTTTCGCCGGCGGACCGGTATCGGCCAGTTCATCGATTTCGGCCAGTGGGAGGCGGCCATTCACGGCCTTGGCACGGCCGTCCTCGACTACACCGTGAACGGAACCGAGCAGACCCGGATGGGCAACCGCGACCCGGAGGCGGCGCCCCACGGCTGCTACCGCTGCAAAGACGGGCGCTACGTCGTCATCGCCTGCGAGACGGAGAAGCAGTGGGAGGCGCTCAAGGCCGCACTCGGGCGGCCCGAGTGGTGCGACCTCGAACGGATGCGCCGCCGTCATCAGCGCCTCCAGGAGCAGAAGGAGATCGACCGTCACCTCCAGTTCTGGCTCGAAGACATGACGCTCGACCCACGGCGGCCCGAGCCCACGGCCGATGACGGGCCGGAGTCGCCTCAGGTGAAGCGCTTCACGACGGACGAGGTCGTCGCCCACTTGCAGTCCTTCGGCGTGCCCGCCGGCGTCGTCCAA
>JANMTH010000592.1:0-2503 GCA_031390305.1 Thermoflexaceae bacterium | reverse complement strand
CTCGGGATGATGACCTACGGCACCTCGAAGTGGCGGGACTGGGTGCTCGATGAAGAAGCCGCCCTCCCCTTCGTCGAACGCGCCCTCGAACACGGGATCAATTTCTTCGATACCGCTGATGTCTACTCCCTCGGTGTCAGCGAAGAGGTCACCGGCCGCGCCCTGAAGAAGCTGGCCCAGCGCGAGAAGATCGTCATCGCCACCAAGCTCTGCAACCCGATGAGCGGCGACCCGAACGATCGCGGCCTCTCGCGCAAGCACGTGATGCAGAGCATCGACGCCTCCCTTCGCCGCCTGGGCACGGAGTACGTGGACCTCTACCAGATCCACCGCTGGGACCCGCATACGCCGATCGAAGAGACGATGGAAGCGCTGAACGACGTCGTCCGGAGCGGCAAGGCGCTCTACATCGGCGCTTCCAGCATGTACGCCTGGCAGTTCGCGAAGGCCCAGCAGGTGGCCGAACGGAACGGCTGGTCGAAGTTCGTCTCCATGCAGAACCACTACAACCTCGTCTACCGCGAAGAGGAGCGCGAGATGATCCCCCTCTGCCGCGACCAGGGCGTTGGCCTCATCCCCTGGAGCCCGCTCGCCCGTGGCTTCCTGGCCGGCAACCGGAGCGCGGCGAAGCAGGACGAGACCACCCGCTCCCGCTCCGACGACTTCGCCCACTCCCTCTACTACAACGAAGGCGACTTCCGCGTCGTCGACGCCGTCGTCGATGTCGCGAGCCGTCTGGGCGTCAAGCCCGCCCAGGTCGCCCTGGCCTGGATGCTACGCAAGCCGTGGGTCTCTTCGCCGATTATCGGCGCGAGCAAGATGTACCAGCTCGACGAAGCGGTGGCCGCGCTCGACGTGACGCTCGGTGACGACGACGTGAAGGCGCTGGAAGGGCCGTACGAACCCCACCGCATTCTCGGCCACGCATAGGCCGGGGCTCGCTGGCATGTGCGGCGGATCCGGACCGTCTTCACCACCCTCAGGTCTGAAAAGGCCCATTGATCTTCCCGAAGCTAGGGCAGCGGCCCTCACCCCCGGCCCCTCTCCCAGTGCGCTGGGCGAGGGGAGAACGGGCGGCCGCGGCCGCGTGGCCGCGGTCGTGTCCGGGTGCTACGGCCTGTCATCCCTCCCTCTGGCTGCAAGCCTGCTCGGCCCTCCTTGTCCTTCGTGTCTTCGTGGTTCAGCATCATCTCTCCCGGGTCCCGCAAACTGCCCGAAACATCTCTCCGCTATCCTGTGATCGGGAGCGTTTGCCATGACGAACGAATCGGCCAGCTACGTGAAGTCCGCCTGCCGCGAAAACGGCGTGAAGTTCATCCGCCTCTGGTTCACCGATATCGTCGGGAGCCTGAAGAGCTTCGCCATCACCGTCGAGGAGCTCGAGAAGGCGCTCGACGAAGGGATGGGCTTCGACGGCTCCAGCATCGAAGGCTTCGCCCGGATCGACGAGTCGGACATGCTTGCCGTCCCGGACCCGACGACCTTCCAGCTCGTCCCCTGGCGGCCGAAGGAACAGGGCGTCGCGAGGATGTTCTGCGACATCGTGACGCCCGATGGCCGCCCCTTCGAGGGCGACCCACGCTTCGTCCTCAAGCGCCAGCTGAAGCGCGCGGCCGACCTTGGCTACACCTTCTACGTCAGCCCGGAACTCGAATACTTCTACTTCAAGGACTCCTCCGGCACCATCCCCCTGGACCGCGGCGGCTACTTCGACCAGACCGCTGACGCCGCTACGGACCTCCGCCGCGACACCGTTCTCTCGTTGGAGGCGATGGGCATCGAGGTGGAGTACAGCCACCACGAGGTCGCGCCCAGCCAGCACGAGATCGCTCTGCGCTACACCGATGCCCTGACAATGGCGGACGCGGCCATGACTTACCGGCTCGTCGTGAAGGAGATAGCGCTCGCCAACGGCGTCTACGCGACCTTCATGCCGAAGCCGGTGGAGGGCCAGAACGGCAGCGGGATGCACGTCCACCAGTCGCTCTTCAAGGGCGAGCGGAACTCGTTCTTCGATCTCGATGACCCCTACCATCTGAGCGCGATCGCGAAGGGCTACATCGCTGGGCTGCTCCATAACTCGCCGGCCATCACCCTCGCTTGCAACCAGTGGGTGAACAGCTACAAGCGGCTCCTACCCGGCTTCGAAGCGCCGGTCTACCTTTCGTGGGCCAGGCGCAACCGCAGCGACCTGATCCGGATCCCTGAGTACAAGCCCGGGCGGGAGACGAACACGCGAATCGAGTACCGGTCGCCCGACGCTGCCTGCAACCCCTACCACCCCGTCGCGGTGATGCACGCCGCCGGCCTCGACGGCAACGAGAACGAACGGCTGCTCCCGCCTCCTGTCGAGGAGAACGTCTTCGAGATGTCGCCAGGGGAACGCACGGCGCGAGGGATCACGATGCTCCCCGGCAGTCTGATCGAGGCGATCGAAGCGGCCGAAGCCTCCCCCTTCCTCCGGACCGCCCTCGGCGACCACACCTTCGAGAGCCTGATCGCC
>JANMTH010000571.1:0-3417 GCA_031390305.1 Thermoflexaceae bacterium | reverse complement strand
CCGGCAGCCTTGATGGCGGCGAGGACGGCCTCGGCTGCGATGGCCGCGCCTTCGCGCGCCTCGGCGACCGTTTTGGCGCGAACCTGGACACCGGCGTCGAAGAAACCGGTATCCGGCGGCACGGTGACCTCGCCCACCCCGGAGACGGTGATCCCGGTCGAGTCATCGGGCGCCGTGACCGTCGTCCGGGTCGTGCTGCTACAGGCGGCGAGGGCGAAGGCGGCTCCGGCGAGGAGACTCCCGGTGGCGAGGCGAAGAGCGCGGTTCATGAGGTTCCCTTTCGTTGACGGCTGGCGGCCACGGCGGCGGCAATGGCGGCGAGGAGGATGCCGGCGAGGCCGATTTCGATCGTGGGGAAGGTGTCGCCGTCAGCACCGTCTTCGCTTAGGCGATCATTGAGGACGAGCTGCGCCTCCGGAGAAGAGTCCGATTGCGTAAACAAGTCGTCGCGCGCGGGGCTGGAGGAGTACGCCGAGGCGCCCGGAGGCGCGGCGGTGTCGCGCAACTCTCCGTTCGGGTTGTCGGAACCGCTCGCGAGCGTGTCGTCGGCACTCGGTGCCGCCTGACCGTCTCCGCCCGCGCTTGGGGCGGGCGGGACGGTGCCGGTGAAGGCGGGGGTAGCGGCCCCCAGCTGTGACGACTCAGGGTCAGCCGCCGCGGAGGTGGCAGCGGCCGTAGCCGCGCTGAAGGAGGCGCCTCCCGTCTTGTCGTCGGCCTGGGAGGCGGCCTCGAACGCGCCGCTGTCATCGTCGTCCCCGCTCGAGGGTAGGCCGAGGTTGCCGATGAGCACGACGGCCAGGGCAGCGGCGGCGAGGCCGGCCGTCGCCTGGCTCGCGCGGAGGACGAGCGTCGGCGCCCACGACGGCCTGGCTTCGGCGCGGCCCGGGCGCGTCTGGCGGGCCATCGCCGGCGTCAACCGGAACGAGCGCGGCGCATCGTATTCGGGGAGGGCGCGAAGAAGCCGCTTCGTTTCGCGGGCGGCCTCGACAGTGGCGGCGCAAGCGTCGCACGTGGCGAGGTGGCTCTCGAAGCGGGAGCGTTCCCGGTCCGAGAGTTCGCCATCGGCGAAGGCGTCGGCCATTTCGAGGTAGCGGCTGTGAGGGCGGAAGAGCGGAAGTCTCATAGGTCGTACCGGTTCTGACGTACGGCGGGGGGAGAAAGTTCCCCACCGGAAAGGATCAGTTTACGAAGGCGCTCGCGGCCACGATGGACGCGGGACTTCACGGTGCCCAGCGATGTCTTCGTAAGCTCGGCTACTTCGTCGTAGCGGAAGCCGTAGACATCGACGAGGACGAGGGCCTGGCGGTACTCGAAGGGCAGCCGGAGGAGGAGGACTTCGAGTTCGCCGCCAGCTTCGTGGGCGGCCAGCAGAGCCTCCGCGCCGGGGGAAGGATCGGGAACTTCAACTGGCAGGTCCTCCCTGTCGAGCATCTCATCGAGCGAGGCGGCGCCGTCCCTTCGGCGGCGTCTGCGGAGCTCGTCGCGTGATTCATTGGCGGCGATGCGCAGGAGCCAGCCACCGGCGTTGCCGCCTTCGAAACGCGAAATCGCACGGTAGGCGGAGAGGAACGTCTCCTGCGTCGCGTCTTCGGCCGCCTCCCGGTTGCCAAGCATCCGGTAGCAAAGACCGTAAACAGCGCGCTGGAAGCGGTCCACGAGGCTATTGAACGCCTCAAGGTTGCCGTCCTTTGCTAATAGGACCAATCGCTCTTCGGGCGAGCTTTGCCCTGCGTCCATCCTTGACGCACGGTAGGCGATCACCCCGAAAAAGGCGACCGGGCGCCAGAAGGCGCGGGGGAGGCGTTGAACGTCATGAACGAAGAACAACCGGTCGGCGGTGACGAAGCACCGGAGGAGACGGCGGAAGCCGCCGAGGCCTGGTACTTCGATCTTCCGCAGGGCGCCTGGGAGCGCCAGGAGCAGAAGAACCGCCTCCTCCGCCAGACCGTGAAACAGAACATCACGAGCCAGGACGAGGACGCGGAGGCGGCCGCCCGGCGCGACCCGTTCCGGCACCGCAACGCCGCCGAGAGGAACGCGCCCCCGGAGCCCACCTGGCGGTTGGTGCGGCCGGGCAGCGCGCCCAAAGCGGCCGGGCCGACCCCGTCCTCCGACTGGGACGACGAGGTGCCATGGAACGTCCCCGTCTCGGCGGCGGAGGTGCGGACGGCACACGCGCTGGCCGCCGGAACCGCGCCCGAACGCCCTCCACGCGAGGAAGGTCCCGCCTGGCAGGCCTCGGAAGCGCCGGCGGGCTGGGACCGCCTGGCGGACGAGGAGGCCGTACAACTGGTCGCTGAAGTCGCTCACTGGACGGAACCGGAGCCTGGGGCCGTCATCGCGCGCTTCGAACAAGAGCCCTTGGAGGAGCCTTTCGAACATGACGAGCTGGCCGGCGAACCGTCGCTGCTCGCCCTCCTCCGGCGGGAGGCGGCCCCAGAGCCCGTGGCGCCGCCCGAGCCCACCGCCGAGACGGAACCGCTCTCGCGTTGGGACGAGATGTTCTCCGCGCCGGCGGGCGACTCGATGGTCGATGCGATGCGAACGTGGTCGGAGCGGGCGAACGAGCCGCCGGAGGAGATGCTGAAGCCGTTCGGCTGGGAGACGGACGGCGAGGAGGACGAGGGCGCGAGCCTTCCCTTCCCGGCAGAGGAGCTCACACCGATGGAGGCGGAGCTCGAAGAGTGGTCGGCGGTAGCGATCACGGCGGATGCTCCGGAGCCCGAGTTGAAACTCGACTTCGAAGAATGGCCGACGGAGTTGCCCGAGACGGCGGCCGTGGCAGACAAGACCGTCGGCGCAGTGCCCTGGGGTGAAACCGATCGGGACGACGACCTGGAGGTGCGGGCGCTGGTCGGCGCTCAGGACGGAGGCCGTCCCGGGTTGTTGAAGCGGCTGTTGGGCAGGCCCGCGAAGACCAGTCTCGAATTGGGAGGGGCAGCCCAGACGGGGCATGGCCCGAGCGGCCAGGCGGCCGGCACGGAGGTGGAGGACACGGCCGCCCCCGCCGCGTGGCCAGCCGCGCCGGGCCCCCGTCCGCAGGCGGCAACCAGCGAATGGCAGCCCGAGGGCGAAGGCGCGGGAACTCCAGCGGGTAAACCCACGGGAGCGCTCTCCGATGGGGACGACCGTCCGGCCACGTATGGGGCGTGGCTCGTGGAACCGCGTGAGGACGAACCCACTCCCCGGAGCGCCGAGGAACGCGACGGAGCGGCCTCCGTTCCAGCCATCACGGTGGACGATGGTGCACCCCTGGCTGGGCCGGACGCCGCCGCGTTTGTGCTCGCGGAGGCTGCCCCGCTGGACGCCGCGGTGACCCAGTTCGACGAGTATGGCGAGGCCGCGAAGGCTGTCGCCATTGACGTGGACGTAATGGAAGAGGAAACGACCGGGCCGGAAAATCCAGCGGATCCGGCC
>JANMTH010000553.1:0-2739 GCA_031390305.1 Thermoflexaceae bacterium | reverse complement strand
CCTCCACGTACGGTCGCCCCGTCGTGTCCCCGAACCGCCCGTGAATCATGTCAGATAATCAACGTTCGTTGGTTCCGCTGTATGTGGCGCACGAGAGCGTAGCGGGCGTCGATAGCTAACTCTTCCATGCGCTCGAAGATGCCGTCGTAGGAACTCGCCGTGGCCTTGACTTCGCCCCCGCAGACGGCGATCCATTGGCCGTCATATTTTTCGATAAGCGGCATTCCGCCAGAAAAGAGCATGGCGGAGCGCCTGAACTGCTGCAGCTCAGCCGCAGTCGTCTCATCATGGGTTGCGGTCTCGGGCATAGGAGTCCACTTCCTGTCGATCTACTTACATTGCGGATGATATCGACGCCGTTCCGAGAGTGCGGCCTAGGCCTCATGGGGTCAAGGCCTCACTAAGGAGGACGTCACGTCAATCGCTTTCTTGATCATCGACTGCCGGTAACGTGATGCGCAGCCACGGGCGTATTGGCGGGAGGCACGCTACGGAATGGCCGTATACTCCCGGCCATGACAGGACCGCTCACGGGCATCCGCGTTCTCGACTTCACCTGGGCGCTCGCCGGGCCCTTCGGCACGATGATCCTGGCGGACCTTGGCGCCGAGGTCTGGAAGGTCGAGCCTGTCGGGATGACGGAGGAGGCGCGCGGTCCAGGGCCGATGGTCGATGGCGTCAACACCTACTTCTTCTCCGTCAACCGCGGCAAACACAGCATCTGCCTGGACCTGAAGAGCGATGAGGGGCGAGAGCTCGCTCTCCGCCTCGCCGAGCAGGCCGACGTGGTGACGGAGAACTTCTCGCCGGGGACGATGGCCCGGCTGGGGCTGGACTACGCCGCCATCTCGGCCCGCAACCAACGAATCGTCTACGCCTCCACCTCCGGATTCGGGCAGACGGGGCCCTACGCCGCACGCGGCGCGGTCGATGTCATCGTCCAGGCGATGGGCGGGGTGATGAGCATCACGGGCCACCCCGGTGGCCCGCCGGCCCGGCCGGGCTACTCGATCGGGGATATGGCCGGCGGCATGTTCACGGCGATCGGCGTCCTCTCCGCGATCGTCGAGCGCGACCGCAGTGGCCAGGGCCAGTACATCGATGTCGCGATGCTGGACGCCCAGGTGGCGCTGCTGGAGAACGCCATGGTCCGCTACTTCGCGACCGGCGAGGTCCCGGGGCCGATCGGGACGCGCCACCCGCTGGTCACGCCCTTCCAGGCGTTCCCGACGGCCGACAGCCACCTGGTGATTGCGGGGGTGAAGGATTGGACGCTCTTCTGCGCTGTCCTGGGGGCCGACGAACTGGCCGCTGATCCGCGCTTCGCCTCCAACAGCCTGCGGACGGCGAACCACGCCGAGCTCGAGCCGCTCCTCGCCGCCATCTTCGCTACCCGCACGACCGCTGCCTGGCTGGCGGCGCTCGATGAAGTCTGTCTCGCCGCGCCACTGAACACGATCGATCGGGTGGCCGCCGATGAGCACGTGCGGGCGCGGGGGATGTTCGCGGAGCTGCCCTCGGCCGCCGGGCGCCCGTTCACGGTCTCGGGCTCGCCCGTCCATCTTTCGCGGACGCCAGTCGAATTGGTCGCGGGCGCGGATGTTCCGGGCGGCCACACGGACGCGCTGTTGCGTGAGCTGCTGGGGCTGGATGAGGCCGAAGTGGCGCGGTTGCGGGGGGCCGGTGTGGTGAGCTGAAATACCCGCGGCGCGGCGCGGCCCCCGAGGGGAGCGGCTACGGGCAGGGCTGGGGATGGTTCGGCGGGTAGGCGGCCCCGGTGGGCCGCGGCTACGGCAGGCCGGCGTGCCCGACGGTGACCCGGGCCGTCTCAATGCGCCCCTTCGGCTCCTTTTCGGCGACCGACCCGGAACCCGGCGCGGTGACGATGAAGAGCGTCTTGCCGTCTTCGCCGCCGAGCATGCAGGCGAACGATGGCTGGCTGGTCTCCACGCGGTCGAGCACCTCGCCTCCCTCGGCGATGCGGAGACATTCGGGGGCGGCCGGGTTGGCGATCCAGATGGCCCCCTCGGCGTCGAGGCAGATGCCATCCGGGAGGGCCCGGCCGGTCTCCGCCCAGGTGCGCCGGTTCGAAAGGGAGCCGTCGGGTGCGATATCGAAGGCGGTGAGCACCCGGCCCATCGTCTCGGCGAGGATGAATGTCTTGCCGTCGGGCGTTATCACGGAGCCGTTGGGGAAGCGGATGTCAGCCGCCGCTTCGTGGACGGATCCGTCCGGATCGACGCGGATGAGGCAGGCCGAAGGCGCCTCGGCCATGGCGGCCGCGCCGCGTTCGGCGATGAACGCTTCGAGGTTGAAGCCGAAGTTGCCGACGTAGGCCCGTCCCGCGCTATCGACCACCATGTCGTTGCAGTGGAAGGTCGCCAGGCTGTTGAGGTCGGCGTGTTCGACGAGCGCGCCGCCTTCGAGCCGGAGGAGCTTGCGGTCCGTCATGGAGACGATGAGGAGGCGGCCATCCGGCAGCCATCCCAGGCCAGAGGGCTGGTTGGGGACTTCGACTACCTTCACCGGCGTCTGGCCGGGCGTCACCCGAAACACGGCGTGGGCGTAGAAGTCGGAATACCAGAGCTGGCCGTCGCGCCAGCGTGGGCATTCGCCGAAATAGAGTCCTTCGAGCAGGGTAGTGGCTGTGGTCATGGGAACGCCTCCAGTCGCGCGGGGGAGTATAGCGCGTGGCGGGCATCGACGGCGCTGCGCGCTATGCGGCGCGGCCGTAGCATC
>JANMTH010000464.1:0-3692 GCA_031390305.1 Thermoflexaceae bacterium | reverse complement strand
CGATCGATCCGTTCCTTGCGCACGAGGGTCATGAGGTGATGGTTCTCGGGGTCGTAGCTGATGTCGCCGGAGTCTTTGGACTTTTCGATGCCACCGATGCGGTGTTCGAAGCCCTTCTGGCCAGGAACCGCCCAGGGCCGGGCCAGCGTTATCGGGTCCCTGAGGTAGGGATGCCAGTTGTCGGCTTTCGTGGCATACGACCACTCGATGGCCGGGAGTTCATCGGCGGCAGGCACGAGCCATGGCTCGGAGCCGTTCCCGAGGTAGCCGTCGCTGAGGAAGATGACCGGGGCCATGTACTTCACGGCGAGGCGGACGGCCTCGATCACCATCAAGAAGCATTCGGAGGGGGTGGCGGGGGCGACGATGCCGACGTATGAATCACCGTTGCGGCCGTACATCGCCTGAAGCAGGTCGGATTGCTCGGTCTTGGTGGGCATACCGGTGCTGGGTCCAGCGCGTTGAACATTGATGACGACGAGGGGGAGCTCGGTCATGAGGGCGAGGTTGAGGGCTTCGCTCTTGAGGGCGAGGCCGGGGCCGCTGGTACCGGTGACGCCAAGGTGGCCGCCGTAGGAGGCGCCGATGGCGGAGCCGATAGCGGCGATCTCGTCTTCCGCCTGGAACGTTTTCACGCCGAAGTGCTTGTATTTGTTCAGCTCTTCGAGGACGGCGGAAGCGGGGGTGATGGGATAGCTGCCGTAGAAGAGGGGCAGGCCGGAGCGGATGGAGGCGGCGACGAGGCCGAGGGCGGTCGCTTCGTTTCCGTTGATGGAGCGGTAGAGGCCGGGCGCGACCTGGGCTGGGGCAACGTCGTAGCGAACCCTGAAGATTTCGGTGGTTTCGCCGAAATTGTAGCCGGCGCGGAGGGCACGGAGGTTGGCGTCGAGGACATCGGGGTTTTTACGGAATTGCGACTCCGCCCACTTCACGGTGGTATCCATGGAGCGGCCGTAGAGCCAGAGGATGACGCCGAGGGCGTAGAAGTTCCGGGAACGGAACTTCTGGGCGGTGTTCATGGGAAGGCCCTCGAGGGCGAGCTCGTTCTGCCGGGTGATCCGGATTTTGACGAGCTGGTAGCCGGTGAGGCTGCCGTCATCGAGCGGGTTGACGGCGTAGGCGGCCTTGCGCAGGTTGCCGGGGTTGAACTCGTCCTCATCGACGATGAGGAGGCCACCGCGGCGGAGGTCTCCAAGGTTGGTCTTGAGGGCGGCCGGGTTCATGGCGACGAGGGCGTCGGGCTGATCGCCCGGGGTGCGGATGTCGCTGCTGGAGAACGAGAGCTGGAAGCCGGAGACGCCTGGGAGGGAGCCCGTGGGGGCGCGGATTTCGGCGGGGAAGTCGGGAAGTGTCGCGAGGTCGTTGCCGAAGACGGCGGTTGTCCGGGTGAATTGTGTGCCGGTGAGCTGCATCCCATCGCCGGAGTCACCGGCGAAGCGGATGGTGACGCGATCGAGCTCCTGGATCGGCAGTGCGGACTTCACGGGGGTTGCTGTTGTCATGGGCCTGGTTAACCACCCTCTTGTTTCTCCATCACCTGGTGAGGGCGTGGAGGCAGGTTGAGAATTTCCTCGGGGAACGCCTCAGCCACGTGCGCGAGAACATCGCTCACACGGATGAGGCCCACCACACGGCCATCTTCGACGACCGGAAGGGTGCGATACCGGTGCTGCTGGAAGGTTGCGATCGCCTCCGCAAGGGTGCGGTCGCTGCCGATCGTACGCGGCTCGCGAGCGACGAGGGCGTCCTGGATCGGCTGGGACCAATCGAAGTCCTCGCTCATGCAGCGCGTGAGGACATCGCGTTCGGTGAAGATCCCGGCGAGGTGGGCGGCGTCGCCGACGAGGACGCACGATTGGCCGGCGCCGCGCATTTGGCGGAGGGAGGCTTCGACGGATTCGGTGGGGCTTACGAAGAGGGGTAGGCCGAGCCGGAACTCTCGAAGTTCCTTGTTTACAAACCGGCTTAACCGTGCTCGATCCATGACGCCTGTCCCGAGTTGCGATGGGCAGGCAGGGCTCATGCCCCTACCTCAGCCAGTGTACCGCGTCCGCGATATTGGTACAGGTAGGCAGAACCCGCCATCGGTAAATCCTATAGCACCATCGACCGACCGAGGGTGAGGTCTATCGCCGATGCCTTGCGGGGCGGCTGAGAGCGCGAATCGTGGCGTTCTGGCGCGCGCCGGACCATGGCGGCCGCGCATAGCGTGGGCTGGTGCCGGGGGGCGCCGGGCCGGCCCCTACGACACTTCCCGATTTCCACCGGCCGAAACCTTCGCGTCACTGAATGGGCCACCAGTGGCGGCCGATATTTGGTGTACCGGAGCGCCCCCGCAGGAGTTCAACCGTTCATGGCAACTCGAGCACTGATCCAGACAGCACGTGCCGACACTCTCGACCAATCGCTGTACGACGACTCGGGCCTTTCTGGCCTGCCCCGGCTCAGCCGAGCGGCGCTCCTCGCGCCTCTTAGCCGCGCTCTGGACCTGGCTGAGGGCCGGAGGGCGGGCCACGCCCAGCGCGTGGCCTATGTCGGCGTCCAGCTCGCGCAGGAATTGGGCATGGAAGCGAAGAAGATCGAGGAGGTGTTCTTCGCCAGCCTGCTCCACGATGTCGGGATGGCGGCATCGACGGCGGCGCCCCGCATCGACCCGAACCGGGCACGGCTGCTGGCAAGCTCCGCGGGGCCGCGCGATCTCCTTTCGTCGATGGGCGCGGGCGGCTGGGCGGACGTGATTGAGGCGCTCACGCTGCACTGCGAGACCGGCGCCAAGATCATCCGGCGCCTTGGCTTGAGCGAGGCCGTGGCCCAGGCGGTCGCCCGACACCACGACTGCTGGGACGGATCGGGGTTGCCGGGCGCCCGGGCTGGCGACAAGGTGCCGCTGGTGGCGCGAGTCGTCGCCGCGGCGGACCGCGTGGAGGCGATGCTGGACAGCGAATCTTCGCCCCTGGCCGTACGCCGCAAAGGGCCGAACCTGGTGCGAGAGATGGCCGGCAGCGAAATGGACCCCGAGATCGCGGAGAAGATGGCGAAGCTGGCGGCCCGCGACGACTTCTGGCTGGGCCTGTACGACAACGACCTGACGGCCGCGCTGATGTCGTTGAACTACGGGGGAATGATGAGCCGGGATGAGCTCTTCGACTTCCTTGGCGTTCTCGCCGACATGGTGGACACGCGGAACGGGCGCGAAGCTGGCCGCGGCCGCCGGGTGGCCGAGATGGCCCGCGAGGTCGCGCTCTGTTGCGACATGACGGAGCGCCGCGCGGACCTGGTGAAGGCGGCGGCGCTGCTGCAGGACATCGGGACGCTCGGCGTCCCCGCGCACATTCTCGCGAAGCCCGACATCCTGACGATCGAGGAGATGGCGACGGTCCAGCTCCACCCGACGTATGCGCGGGAGATCCTGAGCGAGATCCCTGGGCTGGGGGCGGCGGCATGGTGGGTGGGCTGCCACCACGAACGGGTCGATGGCAAAGGCTACCCGGGAATGCTGGAAAGCGACCAGGTGCCCATGGAGGCGCAGATTATTGGAATCAGCGAAGCATTCGACGCGCTCACAAGCGAACGGCCCTACCGCAGGGCGATGTCCCAGGAGGGCGCGATCGCTGTGCTGCGCGGGCTTAGCGGCACGCGTTTCCAGCCATCGATCGTTTCGCGTTTCGAGACGGTCGTCGGCGTCAACGTGG
>JANMTH010000457.1:0-11268 GCA_031390305.1 Thermoflexaceae bacterium | reverse complement strand
TGCTCGACGCCGACGGCCTGCTCACCATGTGCCTCGGTGGGTTCCTCATTCGCGGCGGCCCCGAAAACAGGGTCGTCCTCGTCGATCTCGGCCTGGGACACTACGAAATGGGCGGGCGACAGCTCGGCGGGAAGATGCTCGACCACCTCGCCACCTACGGGCTCGCCCCCGCCGATGTGACGGACGTGATGTTCAGCCACCTCCACCTCGACCATGTCGGCTGGGCTTCGGAGAACGGCTAGCCAGTCTTCCCCAACGCCGTCTACCGCTGTGACCAGCGCGACGTGGCCTACTGGATCGACGGCCCCTCGGAGACCGTGACCGGCGTCCCGGTCGAATTCGCCATCCTCCAGAAGCAGGCGATGGCACCGGTCATGGACCGCCTCCAGACATACTCCGACGACCGCGACATCCTCCCCGGCATCAGCGTCGTGAACGCTCCGGGCCACACGCCCGGCAGCTCCCTGACCGTCATCTCCAGCGGCACCGACCGCGCGATGCTTCTCGGCGACGCGGTCCATTGCCCGGTCGAACTGCTGGAAGACGAGTGGAACGGCCTCGGCGACGTCGACCCGGACCTCGCCCGCAAGACCCGCGTTGCCCTGGCGAACGAACTCGAAGGCAAAGAGATGCCGATCGCCGGCGCCCACTTCGCCGGCCTCGCCTTCGGCCGCCTGCTCAAGGGCGAAGGTCGCCGCCGCTGGGTGGTGTGAGACAGCGCCGGGGATTCGCTACTGCTGGACGAGCACGACCTGGTTGCCTTCGGGGTCGACGATCCAGGCGAGGGTTGGGCCGGTGGGGATGTCGAACGGCTCCCGCAGGACGCTCCCGCCAAGGTCCTTCGCCTGATCGAGCGATGCCTTGAGGTCAAGGACCTGAATGTAGAGCACGACGCCCGGCTTCTCAGCCTGGCGTACGTGGCCCGTGATCGGCTCAGGCGCACCGATCCCCGGCCCGATGTTCAGGATCGGGCCGGTCGGCGTGATTTCCCAGTTGAACATCGCGGCGTAGAAGGCGCGGATCCGCTCCGGGTCACTTGCCTGGAGCTCCCAGTGGACTACGGGACGTGACCAGTCGTCGGCCATAGCGGCGCTCCGTGTGGGAATTCGGAGGAAAGTAAGGCGTTGGTGCTGAGGCCCAGACTTGAACTGGGGACACCCGCATTTTCAGTGCGGTGCTCTACCAACTGAGCTACCTCAGCATGACCCGAACATCCATCGTAGTCAGCCCTTCCCGCGGCGGTCAAGGAGCGTACAATGCCGGCCATGCCTCTTCGACCGTTCTCCATCGCTGTCCCCCAATCCACCCTCGACGACCTCAAGCAGCGCCTCGCCAACACCCGCTGGCCGGAAGCCATCCCCGGCGTGGGCTGGGACTACGGCGCCGACACCGCCTACATCAAAGAACTCTGCGACTACTGGCGCGACGGCTACGATTGGCGCCTCCACGAAGGCCACCTCAACCGCTATCCCCAGTTCCTCTGCGAAGTCGATGGCGTCGATCTCCACTACTGGCACGTGAAGGGGAAGGGGCCGAACCCGTTTCCCCTGCTCATGGTCCACGGCTGGCCAGGCTCGATCTTCGAGTTCTACCACCTCATCGGCCGGCTGACCGACCCGGCGGCGCACGGCGGCGACCCGGCCGACGCCTTCGACGTCGTCATCCCCGCGTTGCCCGGCTACGGCTTCGGTGGCAAACCGAAGGAGCGCGGCTGGGGTCCAACCCGGACCGCGGCCGCCTTCGACCAGCTGATGGTCCGCGAACTTGGGTACGAGCGCTACGGCACCCAGGGCGGCGATTGGGGCGGGATCATCACCGCCCGCATGGGCTCCGCACACCCGGAACATATCGCCGGCGTGCACCTCAACTTCGTCATCGGCCAGCCGCCAGCCGATATCCCGGAGGACCAGAAGGCGTATGCCGAAGCGATGGCCGCATTCCAACGCGACGAGACCGGCTACAGCCTCACCCATTCGACCAAGCCGAACTCCCTCGCCATCGCCCAGGCCGATTCACCGGCCGGCATCGCCGCCTGGATCGTCGAGAAGTTCCGGACCTGGAGCGATTGCGACGGCAACGTCGAGAGCGTCTACACCAAAGACCAGCTGCTCACGAACATCATGTTCTATTGGGCGCCCAACTCCATCGGCAGCGCCGCCAACATGTACTACGAATCGCGCCGCGATGGCGGAGCCTTCGGCTGGGCGAAGGTTACCCCGCCCGTCGGCGTAGCCGTCTTCCCGAAGGAGATCTACCGCTCGCCCCGGAGCTGGGTCGAGCCGCGCTACAACGTCGTCCGTTGGACCGAGTTCGAGAAGGGCGGCCACTTCGCCGCCATGGAGCGTCCGAACGAACTCCTGGAGGACGTCCGCGCCTTCTTCCGAACAATTCGGTAGGCGGCGTTCTCACTCACTCGCTCCAAGGGTTCAGGACTTCCGCCCCGCAACGCCGGAAGTCCGCCTCGTTCCGCGTCACCACGGTGAGGCCGTGAACGAGGGCGGTTGCGGCGATCAGAGCGTCGATCGGTGGCAGAGTCTGGCCGCCGGTTGCCCCCTGTGCCTGGATGCTTCCCCAATACTCCGCGACTTCCGCGGTGACATCCAGGACTCGGCCGGCGAAACTCGCACGAACGTCGTCATCAAGCCAGCGCAGGAGGGCTGCACGATACGTCTGGTCGCGCTGCTGCAGTGCGCCGCGTCGCAGTTCACCGAGGACGATCACACTCGTATAGAGGAACGCTTCTGGTTCCCGTTCGAAGAAGCGCGTCACGCCTCCGGCCGGTCGCACCCGCCTGGGCTCGGATACTGTCACAGTGTCCAGGAGGAACATCAGTCGTCGTCGTCAAACGGGCTCGGGCGATCATCCGTTTGCGGCCCACGGGCGAAGATCGTGTCAATATCCTCCTCGCGTACCGGTGAGGATCGCAGGACCTCATATAGGCTCCGCGACGGCTTCGCGAGGCTCGCGTACTGCTCGGCCGAAAGCACCACCACGGCGTCTTCGCCGCGCACCGTGATCGTCTGCGGCCCCTCCGAGCAGGCCTGACGTACGACTTCGCTGAGGCGGGCCTTCGCCTCCTGGAGCTGCCAGCGGTTTTTCTTCGCGATCATCTAGTCAGTCTAGTCAGACTGGTCAGCGAAGTCCACATTCCGCCTCTCCTACCCCGGAAGGTCGTGGGTGTAGACCTCGTTCAGCGTGATCTGGCCGCCGTCCAGCAGCACCAGGTCGAAGCCGCGGAAGCGCCGGACCTTGCCCTCGCCCATCTCCATCGTCCCGATCCAGCGGCCGCTGTAGCCCTTGCCGTCGGCATGCGGCCAGACCTCCTCCGGCTCGTACCGCGTAGGAGGCATGGCGGCGAAGAGGCCGGTGAGGTACTGGCGCAACGCGGGATGTCCGCGCAGGCCCGCCACCGTCTGCGCGTCCTTATAGAGCGTCTCCGGGTGGTAGAAGGTGAGGAGCCGGTCCACGTCCTTGTCGGACCATGCCTGCAGCCAGTCGGCGTTGTACTTCGCGATATCCATTGAGTGCGAATCTCCAGTACGTGATTGGCCCGTACGGGGCGCTTGCGGCAGCGTACCCCGGCGAGGGCCTGCCCCCCAAACTGTTGCCAGGAGATGTTCCGATGCCCGACATGCTCTACGAAAAGCGCGAACACTTCGCGATCTTCACGATGAACCGCCCGGACCGTCTGAACGCCCTCGGCGGGACGATGCAGGCCGACCTCGACGCGGCCCTCGCCGATTTCTCGGCGGACCCGGCGATGCGCGCGGGCATCCTCACCGGCTCGGGCCGCGCCTTCAGCGCCGGCGCCGACCTGAAGGAGATGTCGGCTCGCAACGATCGCACGGCCGAAGGCGCCGCCCGGGGACGGACGTTGGAGCCAACGACCGTCCAGTTCTCACGTAACCCGAAGCCGTTCATCGCCGCGATCAACGGCCTCTGCCTGGCCGGTGGTCTCGAACGCGCCCTCGATTGCGACATCCGCATTTGTTCGACTGAGGCCTACTTCGGCCTCTTCGAAGTGAAGCGCGGGATCATGCCCGGCTACGCCATCCACCACCTTGCCCGCCTCATTCCCTTCGGCGAAGCCATGTACATGATGCTCACCGCTGACCGTGTCGAGCCGGAGGCCGCCCTCCGCTGGGGCCTCGTCCACGAAGTCCTCGCGCCTGACCAACTCATGCCTCGCGCCATCGCCATCGCCGAAATGATCGCCGCCAACGCCCCGCTCGCCGTCGAGGGCACCAAGGCCGTGGCCCAGCAGTGGCGCCAGCTCCAGGTCGATGAATCGTACCGCTTCGGCGAGTGGGTGGGCCGCGTTGTCCTCAATTCCGAAGACGCGAAGGAAGGCCCGCGCGCCTTCGCCGAAAAGCGGCCGGCGGAGTGGAAGGCGCGGTAGCGTGGCCCGATGGCTACACTTGGCCGAATGACGGACCTCCATGACCTCGACCCGGTCTCCCTCTCTGCGGCCGCGCTCCGGGCGGCACGTGCCGGCGCGGGCGAGGCGGAATTCCGGGCGCTCGCGGCGCTCTCGCCGCGCCAGCTTGCCGCGGGGCTGGCGGCTGATGACACGCGACTGGCGTTCTGGATCAACGTCTACAACGCCGCCATCCACCAGGCCCTGCGGCAAGACCCGGGCCTCTACCGGCGGCGGACCCGCTTCTTCGCGAAGAGCGGCGTGACCGTCGCCAGCCGCGGGCTCAGCTTCAACGCGATCGAGCATGGCCTGCTTCGGCGCTCGATGTTCGGATACTCCCTTGGGTACCTTGCGAACCCGATTCCCGGCCGCTTCGAGCGGCGATTCCGGCTGGCCCGGCGAGAACCCCGTGTGCACTTCGCCCTCAACTGTGGTGCCTCCAGCTGCCCGCCGATTGCCGAGTACGACGCGGACGCCATTGATGAGCAGTTGGATCTGGCCACCAAAGCCTACCTGGAAGCAGAATGCGAATACGACCGCGCCTCGAACACACTATCGGTGCCGCGCTTGTTCCTCTGGTTTCGGGGGGACTTTGGCGGGGCACACGGCGGCGCGCTTGGCTTCCTTGTCCGCCACGGCGTCCTGGAGGAAGGGGCGCGGCCCAGGCTCAAGTTCCGGAAGTGGGACTGGGCGATGACGCTGGGCTAGGACCCCGTTGTCAGTCCCCCAGGACCGTCGTATATCCCAGCCCGATCACGTCTTCGACGTACTGGCTGCGCCACCCGGCATCGGGGATCGGCTTGTGCCGTTCGCGGAACCAGCGATGCATCTGGAGATACTCTTCTTCGAGCCGCAGCCGCCATGAGTCCTCTTCCTTGAAGAGTTCGGGGTCCACCTCGTCCAGCCGCTTCTGCATGTCGTCGTACTCGATCTCGGCGTCTTCCTTCCAGTAGCTGGCCAGGTAATCGACGGATTCTTCGAGGTTGTGGCGGCACTCCTCGAGGAGGACGCCCATCATCGCGACCTCGTCCATCGTCTCGCCGTTCACGCGGTAGATCGCCGCACAGGGTTCGCAGACGACGACGAGCTTTCGCGCGTCGCAGTCGGACTTATCGACGCATTCCTTGCAGCGTTCGGCGAACAGGGCAGCCTCGATGCTCCGCGTGTAGCCGACGATCATCTCGTCGCCCAGCGCTCCGCAGGCCTGGCAGGTCATCTTCCCTGACAGGATCTCGTTGATCGCCTTGTCCCAATCGAGCTGCATACCCATGCCTCCCCCCCGCGGCGCTGCGGGAATCACAGGTCAACAGTATACCAGCCCGCCTGCCCGGGCATTTCCTCGATGCCTACTGAAAGCTTGCGGATGTTCGTCGCCCCGGCCGCCTTCAGGACCGTCTGGAGGCGCCCGCTGACCCACTCGGCGATGCACTCGGCCGTCGAATTCCGGATCGGCAGGGCGACGACATCGCTGGCGGGAAAGACATAACCGCGATCACCGAAACGGATCGCCCAGTTCTTCCCGGGCCGCTCGTCGATCTCCAGGATCGTCGAGTTCCGCTGAAGGATGAACTTGTGGTCGAGTTCATCGACGATCTTCCTGGTCTCGCGCTTTATCTCGCCGAAATCCCAGACCCAGGCGTCCTCGGTGAGTTCCCCTTCGAGCTCGACCATCACGTCGTAGTTGTGGCCGTGGAGCGGTTCACAGGTCCCGCTGAACGTGGCCATGTGCGATGCGGCGAAGCGCAGCCGGTTGCGCTGGACGGAGATGCGGTGGGAGGAAGACATGAGGAAAGCGTACCAGCGGCGAGGGCCGAGTGCTGAGTGCTGAGTGACACATCTCTCCCACTCCTTGGCGTTCTTGGCATCTTGGCGATGAACGGGGCCAGGCCGTGCGCCCGCTCCCGCTGGCTGCTACGCCCTCGCTCCCGCACAATCTCTCAGCGCGCGTCTGGCGTACGAGGGCAGGCTTGTGGCGGTCATCGTCGTCACCTCCAGTAACAGCGGCGAAGGGAAGACCGGGGTGGCCGCGGCCATCGCCCGGCACTACGCCTACCTCGGTACGCCCGTTCGGCTGGCCCGCATAGCCGACGACAGCGGGGCGCGCGATCAGGCCGATGCCGCCTTCTTCGGCGCCCTCACCTTCGTTCCCGGTACGGCCGCCGAAGTGGTCACCTCGGTCAGCGATCCTGGCCCCGGCCACATCCTGGTGGTCGAAGCCCCGGCTTCAGCCGTACCGGCGATCGAGGGGGCGACGGTCGTCTTCGTCGCCCGCGATGCCGCACCGGCGATGCTCCCGGCTGGCCTCACCGCCGCGGCCGTGGTCGTCACCGATGTTGATGGCCTGCGCGGTGTTGGCGGCGCCGCCGAGAGCGCCGTCCCCACCATCCTCCTCGGCGAAGACCAGACGCTCGCTGGATTCGCGATCTCCGAGGCGCGCGCCGCCCTCAACGCCGAGACCCTCGTCGAAGGCGACATCGGCGACCTCACCTGCGACTACCTCGTGATCGCGCCCATCTCTTCGGACGCCGGTCAGCCGTACTTCCGACGCTTCGATTCGAAGGCCGTCGTGGTGCGCTTCGACAAGACGGATATGCACCTGGCGGCGATGAAGGCCAACCCGGCCTGCCTGATCCTGACGGGCGGCCGGCGCCCTTCCGAGTACCTCTTCGACGCCGCGAGCGCGAACGGCGTGCCCGTTCTCCTTTCGCGCACCGACACCGAGAACACGGTGATCGCGCTCGAAGGGGTGTTCGACCGGACCCGTTTCCTCGGCGAACGCAAGCTCGACCGGATGTGCGAGCTGCTCGAACAGTCGCCACTCTTCGAGATTCTCGGCCGCTGTGGGCGCGATGGTGCGTCTCTCGCTCCACGAAGCGCGGCGAATAGCCCTCGCCGCCCAAGGGTTCGGTCGGCCGCGTCCGCGAGGGGCGGTTTCGCTTCGCCATGTCGAAGCTGTCCTGAACCGGCTCCACCTCGTCCAGATCGACTCCGTCAACGTCCTCGTCCGCTCGCACTACATGCCGTTCTTCTCGCGCCTGGGCGCCTACGACCGCGCGCTCCTCGACGACGAGGCCTACCGGAAGGGGCGGGTCTTCGAATATTGGGCGCACGAGGCCTGCATCGTCCCCATCGATCAGTACCCGCTGATGCGTAGCCGGATGGCGGATTGGCGCGGCTGGAAGCGTGAGGCCCTGATAGAGCGGGAAGAGCCTGGCTACCTCGACGCCGTGCTCGAAGAAGTGCGGCAGCGGGGGCCGCTGACCGCCGGGGGCCTGGAGGATGGCGGAAAGCGCACAGGCCCCTGGTGGGGCTATGGCAAAGGGAAGGTCGCTCTCGAAGTGCACTTCGGCCGGGGCCGCCTTACTACCCGCGCCCGCCGCAACTTCAGCCGGGTCTATGACCTGCCCGAACGCGTCCTTCCCGCAGCCGCCCTCTCCGCTCCACCGCCCGGCGTGGAAGATGCCCACCGCGAAATGCTCCGCCGCGCTTCGGAGGCGCTCGGCGTCGCCACCACCGCCGACCTCGCGGACTACTACCGCCTGAAGATGCCCGCGGCTCGCCCGCTAATCCGCGATCTGGTGGATGCGGGAGACCTCCGGCCGGTCGAGGTAGAGGGCTGGAACCAGCCGGCCTTCCTGCATCGCGATGCCGTTGTGCCACCGCGCGTGAACGCCCGCGCGCTGCTCACGCCCTTCGATTCACTCGTCTGGAACCGGGATCGCACGGAGCGGCTCTTCGGCTTCCGCTACCGCATCGAGATCTACGTTCCCGAGGGGCAGCGCCAGTACGGCTATTACGTGCTGCCCTTCCTCCTCGGCGACCGTCTGGTGGCGCGGATCGATCTGAAGGCCCATCGCCAGGCGGGCACCCTGGAGGTCCGGGGCGCCTTCCTCGAACCCGGCGAATCGCCGGGCGTCGTTGCGGAAGCGCTCGCCGCCCATCTCGCGGAGATGGCCGATTGGCTCGGCCTCGAACGCGTCTCGGTCGTCTTGAACGGGGACCTCGCGGGCCCGCTCGCGGCCGCCGTGGGATGAACCCGGTTAGGTCGCGGCGCCGTCGCCGATAACCGGGCCTTCCTCATCCACGAGAAGAGGCGGCGTGCGTTGGGGAGCGGCCGTTTCGCGCGCCGCCCTCGCGCGGCTGACGGTGTCGGCGGCTCTCGGAGCAGGCCCCGTGGCTTGAGCGCGGGGAGTGCGCCCGGATCGCGCGGTTTCGCGTGGCCCGCGCCCGCCGAATACCTCGCGGGGCGCTTTTTCCAGTCCGCAGAAGGGGCAGGCCACCCAGGCGTAGCTCAGCGGTTTGGCGCAGGAGCGGCAGGGCTCCTTGATCTGGGTGCGACACGATGGGCAGACGAGGAAGTCATCCTGTACGCGCCGCTTGCACGTCGGGCAGGCCTTCTGGTCCTCCAGCTCCTGGAGCAGCGCCTCCTCTTCGAGCGAACGTTCGTAGAGCTCGGTCAGCGTGTAGCGCGGCCGCAGAATCAAGTAGAGCCAGTGGCCGGGAAGGAAGAAGATACCGACGAGGAGCACGGAGACGAACTGGACGATCGGGTCGCGTGTCCGCTGGCGGATGTCGCGGAAGCTCCAGAAGATCAGCGTAAGCCAGAGCGCCGCCACGTAGATGGCGAGGATGATCAGGGTCAGCTTGAGGGTCGCCTGCCATTCTCCGCCAGGCCACCCGACTGCAAAGATCATGCACGATCCCCTTTCCGCCCCTCCAAGTATACCACCAGCGCCGATTCAGCCCCCGCGCCACGCGAGTTCGTGCCCCCGCCCCCACTCAGGCGCGCGCCGCGGCTATCGCTTTGAACAGGGCGAGATCGAAGTTCGACGAGTGCTCCGACTCTTCCCCCGCGGCAAGCCCCTGGCGAGTCACGACGAGGTCGAGGCTGGGAACCACGTAGATCTTCTGGTCGCGAGCCCCGAGCCCCGCTACCCAGTCCTTCGGCGCTCCAGGAATGTTCCGCTTCCCCATCAACCACCAGAGCAGGCCATAGTCGGCCTGGACCTTTGACGAGGCCCAGGCCTCGTCGTACCACGAACTCTGAATCAGCCGCCGTTCGCCCCACGCACCGCGGCGAAGCGAGACCAGGCCAAATCGCGCCATGTCCCGCGCCGTCATGTACAGCCCCCATTGCGCTGCGCCGGTCGAGTCCGTCTCCCCGTCCGGCCGTGGCTTCCACACCGTGCCAGCGCTCACCGAGATCCCGTCGAACAGCCAGGCCCGCGTCAGCGCATTGATCTCCATGCCGGCCGCCTTCTCCAGGATGGGTCGCGTCTTCTGGTAGGCCGGCGTGTTGTAGTCGAAGGTCTTCCCCGGCTCGGCCACCTTGCGGAGAGCATCGTTCAGCCCACTCGACATCGTCATCAAGTGACGAATCGTGATCTTCCCTTCGTCCGCCGGTGTCGCCGTCGACCACCCCGCAGCCAGGTACTTCGAGACCGCGTCATCGAGAGAGAGCAGCCGCTTCTCCTGCGCGATGCTGAGCAAGGTAGAGGCAACGCTCTTCTGAACCGAGGCGACGTCGTTCGCCGTCGCTGCAGTCAGCCCTGCGAAGTAGTTCTCCGTCAGGATGCGCCCACCGCTGAGCATCATGAACGTCCCCGAGCGATTCTTCTCAACCAGCGTCACGAGTTCTTCCAGCCCCCTCGGCGACCACCCCGTAGCAGCCGGGTCGGCACGTTCCCACTCACCCGCAGGCGGTGGAACGTACCGGCCAGCCGTTCCGGCGGCTGTTCTCGACGGTTGGCTGGGCGGCTGCGTGGCGGTCACTCCCACCGAGGGTCGCGTTCCCGTTGCTGAGGCCGGCGTGTTCGCTTCGGGGCTCGCTTCCTCTTCGTCGTCGTCCCCACAACCGGCGAGCGCGACGACGGGGAGTGCCGCGAATCCTCCAACGATCGCCCGGCGGCCAAAACGCCGGGGGGCATACTCACCGTCTCGAATTCTGTGCTGGCTTGCGTTCGTCCTCACGTCCGTCCTCCCGGCGGTCTTCGTGGCGTCTCGCCGGAAGTATGGCGCAGGGCCCACCTACAGTGACGGACCGCCGCTGGTGGTTTGCACTTCCGGACGGAACCGGCGCGCGCCGTCACCCGGCCACCGCAGTCGAAATCGCTCACGAACCTTAGCCAATGCTAAACTCCACGGGTGACCGTCGGCGAACTCCCACAGCTCCTTGAAGGCCTGAACGAACCACAGCGGATCGCCGTCACCCACGGCGATGGCGCCATTCTCATCCTCGCCGGGCCAGGCAGCGGCAAGACGCGCGTAATCACCCAGCGGATCGCCTACCTCGTCCGCGAAAAGCGGGTCGCGCCCTGGCGGATCACCGCCGTCACCTTCACCAACAAAGCCGCGCGGGAGATGCGTGAGCGCGTCGCCGTCCTCCTCGGCGAAGATGCTTCGAGCGTCGCCCTCGGCACCTTTCACTCGCTCTGCGCTCGCTGGCTGCGGACGGACGGTGGGGCGATCGGCGTCGATCGCAACTTCGTGATCTACGACGACGCCGACCAGATCGCGCTGATGAAGCGCGTCCTCGAAGAGCTCCGTATCGATCCGCGCCGATTCAGCCCCCGATCCGTGCTCTCGGCTATCTCCAGCGCGAAGAACGAACTGCTTTCCAGCGAGGCCTACCACCAGCGCGTCCGCACCTACCCCGAAGAGGTGACAGCGCGGGCCTGGACGCAGTACGAACAATCGATGCGCTCCTCTTCGGCGCTCGATTTCGACGACCTCCTCCTCGAATGCGTGCGGATGTTCGACCAGGCGCCTGAAGTTATCGAGAAGTACGCCGGGCGCTTCCTCCACGTCCTCGTCGATGAGTTCCAGGACACGAACCCGGCACAGTACCAACT
>JANMTH010000456.1:0-2074 GCA_031390305.1 Thermoflexaceae bacterium | reverse complement strand
GTCATGTACCTCGGCCACATCATGGAACTCACCGACCGCGACTCGATCTTCGAGAACCCGCTCCACCCCTACACCAAGGCCCTCATGTCGGCCGTGCCGATTCCGGACCCGGCGGTGGAACGAAAGCGTGAACGCATCATCCTCCTCGGCGACGTGCCGAGCCCGCTCCGGCCTCCCGCCGGCTGCGTCTTCCACACCCGCTGTCCCATCGCCATCGATGAATGCCGCACTACCCGTCCCGAGTGGCGTAACGTCGGCACCGTCGAGAAGGAACACTGGGTCTGGTGTCATCGCGTCTAACGGCGCGGGAACCTCATCGACTCAGCGCGGCCCCCGGCCCGGCCGCGTGCTCCCCTCGCCCAGCGCACTGGGAGAGGGGTCGGGGGTGAGGGAGGGACGCCCGGCGACTCACGCCAGCGTGCTGTGACCTCCAGGAGATGGCGTTCTCACGAATCAACGAGAAAGGGCCGGTCGCAAGACCGGCCCCTTTCGCTTCGCTACACCGCCCCTCCCGCATCCCGTACGATGCGCGCCAACCCACCCGCGAGAGGACCCACGTGTACAAGATGATCTTCGGCGCCAAGCGCAAACCCGGCATGAGCCGCGAGGACTTCGCCGCATACTGGCTCGGCCCCCACGCCGAAAAGGCCGTGAAAGTCCCCGGGATCAAGCGCTACGTCATCAACCTCGCCCCGGACCTCTCCGGGACGGGCCGCGAGATGGCCTACGACGGCTTCGCCGAAGTCTGGTTCGAAAGCGAAGAAGCGATGCGCGCCAGCGCCCGTTCACCCGAGATCCGCGTCGTCCTCGACGATGAGCCCAACCTCTTCGATATCCCCACACGCTTCAGCGTCATCGTCCAGGAGAACGTGAAGATCGACGGCTAGAGATGGCTGCCCTCGCCCAGCGCACTGGGAGAGGGGTTGGGGGTGAGGGCGCAACGCCCGGCAACGAACGCCCGCTTTTCTCAAGTGAGTACTAACAGGCTCAGGCCCCTATCCACTGCCAGCGCCGCTTCGCTTCCACCCGCACGACACGGCCAGCCGTCGGCAACGGGAAGTGCCCGCCCATCACGATCAGGCCCTCCGCTTCGGCCCGCGCCACCAGCGCCGCTCGTGTCACTTTCGATTGTGCCGGGTCCGCGTCGAAGACCATCGTGACGTTCGGTTCCTCCATCTCGCCAGGGTGGTGTACCGCGTCGCCCGTGATCACGCCGCCCAGGCCTCCACCCATCACCAGCACCGAGGTGTGCCCCGGGGTGTGGCCGGGCGTCGCCAGGAGCGTCACACCCGGCGCAACCTCGTGCCCATCCTCCACCCGCGTCAGCTGGCCCGCCGCCTCGATCGGCGTCAGCGACCGCGCCCGGCTGCCCGCGTCCGCGGTCTTCTCCCGGTGCTCCCATTCCGTCCGCGTCACGATGTAGCGCGCGTGCGGAAACATCGGAACCAGCGTTCCGTCGCGGTCGTGCGTGTTCCAGCCCGTATGGTCCGAATGGAGATGCGTCAACACCACCGCGTCGACCGCCGCCGCCTCGATGCCGGCCGCCGTGAGCGCCTTCGGCAGTAAGCCGACCTCGCCCGTCATGCCCATCGCCGCCAGCGCCCCAAGGTCCCCGCCCATTCCCGTATCCACAAGGATGAGCCTGCCGCCCGAGCGCACGACGAACGTCGTCAACTGGGCGGCCATCAGGCCCGCCTCGTCGACGCCGCCGATCGCACGGTATCGGGCGGGGTCCGCGTCCGGGATCGCCGCCCCGAGCGGCAGGTTCAGGATGCCGTCGCTGACGGCGTCAACCGTGATCGAACCAAACTGTAGACGTTGCATGGGTACCTCCGAAGGGCCGTATCCTACGCGCTCATCGCTCAGTGAACAGCTACGCCCCGGGCATCTAAGGCTTCGCCTTACCCCTCCGACATCATCCGTTCCCGCTTCTGCGCCCGTTCCCGCGACACCGGGTCCAGGTTGCTCTTGCGCAGCCGGATGTTCTTCGGCGTCACTTCCACAAGCTCGTCCGGCCCAATCAGCGAGAGGCTCCGTTCCAGGCTTGGCGGCTGGGCTGGGGTCAGCTTGATCG
>JANMTH010000414.1:0-8004 GCA_031390305.1 Thermoflexaceae bacterium | reverse complement strand
GTTCTTCGTAGCGCGGACGGATTCCCTTGAGAATCTCGATCGTCTCTTCGACGGAAGGCTGTTCGACGACGATCGGCTGGAAGCGGCGCTCGAGGGCGGCGTCGCGCTCGATGTGCTTGCGGTACTCGTCGAGCGTGGTGGCGCCGATGCACTGGAGTTCGCCGCGGGCGAGGGACGGCTTGAGGATGTTCGCGGCATCGACCGCGCCCTCCGCCGCGCCGGCGCCGACGAGCATGTGGAGCTCATCGATGAAGAGGACGCAGTTACCAGCGCCTTTGATCTCTTCGATCACCTTCTTGAGGCGCTCTTCGAACTCGCCACGGTACTTGGTACCGGCGACGAGCGAGCCGATGTCGAGGGTGAGGAGGCGCTTGTTCTGAAGGGTCTCTGGCACGTCGCCGCTGACGATGCGCTGGGCGAGCAGTTCGGCGATGGCCGTTTTGCCGACGCCCGGCTCGCCGATGAGGACGGGGTTGTTCTTGGTGCGCCGGGAGAGGATCTGCACGACCCGTTCGAGTTCGTTGGAGCGGCCGATGACGGGATCGAGCTGGTTGTTGCGGGCGGCCTGGGTGAGGTCGATGCCGAGTTGGTCTACCGTCGGCGTGCGGCTGCTTGTACGGGCGCCGGAACCGGCGGCGGCGGCCTGTGGCTGTGATTGGCTGAGGATGCGCGTCGTTTCGGCGCGGACGCGTTCGAGGTTCACGCCGAGGCTTTCGAGGACGCCAGCGGCGATGCCTTCGCCTTCACGGACGAGGCCGAGGAGGAGGTGCTCGGTGCCGATGTAGCTGTGGTTCAGGCGCCGGGCCTCATCGACGGCGAGCTCGATGACTTTCTTGGCGCGGGGTGTGAGGCCGATCTCGCCGAGGACCGTGCGGTCGCCGCGGCCGATAATGAACTCAACGGCGGAGCGGACCTTGTTCAGTTCGACGCCGAGGTTGGCGAGGACCTTGGCGGCCACGCCATCGCCTTCGCGCACGAGACCCAGAAGAATGTGCTCGGTGCCGATGTAATTGTGGTTGAAGCGATGCGCTTCTTCCTGAGCCAACGTGAGGACGCGGCGAGCGCGTTCCGTGAACTTATCGAATCTATCGGCCATGCGTGTTCTCCTGGCTCATGAAGCCCTGATTAGGTTGCCGTTGCAGCAGCATCCTCCCCATCGGAAGCTACAGCTTCGGTGGCGACAGGTTCGTCACCACCACTTGTTACATCTTCCAACCCTACCGCCCCGGTTGTCACGTCGGGGGATTCCGCACTTGCGTCGGTTGCTGTCCCGACGGCGGCCACGACCTCCGTGGCCGTGGCATCGATCAAGTCCGGTGCGGGCGCGGCGGCCGCTTCGGGGGCGGCGGGCTCGACCGGTTCGGCGACCGCGGCCACTTCCGGCGCGGCCACTTCCGCGGCTTCAGGGGTAGCAGCTTCGATCGGTTCGGCAACCGCGGCCACTTCCGGCGCGGCTACTTCCGGCGCGCCTACTTCCGCGGCTTCGGGGGCGGCGGCTTGGACCGGTTCCGCGACCGGGGGCACTTGCGGCGCGGCCACTTCCGTAGCCGGGGCGGCTTCTGAGGCTACGGCGACCGTCGCGTCTGCCGGGTCTTCGACATCCTTGCCGAGGGTCCCGCCTTCGGCGTTTTCGAGCGCCTGGGCGAAAGCGTGGGCGAAAGCCGAGACCGGCTCGGGGTCTCGAGCGACGGCGCGCTCGATCGCTTCCTGGGCGGTCCGTGGCTCGGTGCGCGCGGCGGTGGCGGCCTTGTCTCGCTCGGGAAGGCCGAACTGCTCGCGGACGTCATCCGGGAAGTCGATGACGGCGCCCTGTCCGTCGAAGACGAAGCCCATGGCCTCCGAGTCGCTCCGCGCCTGGCGAAGGCTGAGCCCGAGGCGGTGGCGATCCTTCTCGATGCGGACGAGCTTCACGGGGACGACATCGCCCTCCTTGACCACTTCCTTCGGGTGTTGGATGCGGCGATTGGAAAGCTCGGAGATGTGGATGAGCCCCTCGACCGGGCCATCGAGGCGGACGAAGGCACCGAAGGCCATCAGCTTCGTGACGCGGCCGATCAGGATCTGGCCGATGACGAAGCGGTTGACCGTCGAGTCCCACTTCTCGGGTTGGGCGCGCTTGAGGGAGAGCGAAATCTTCTTGGTTTCGCGATCGACTTTGAGGACGAAGGCCTGGACGATGTCTCCGACGTTGTAGAGGTCCTTCGCCTTCTTGCCGCGCTCCCAGGTCAGTTCGGTCATATGGGCGAGGCCATCGGCGCCGCCGAGGTCGATAAAGACGCCGAAGTCCGTGATCGAGGAGACGCGGCCGTCACGAATCTGGCCTTCCTGAAGGTCGTCGAGGACTTTGTCCTTCTGATCCTTGCGGTGTTCGGCCATGGCGGCGCGCTCGGAGAGGATGACGCGGTTTCGCTTGCGGTTGAGTTCGACGACCTTGAGCTTGATGTCCTTGCCGACGAGGTTGGCGAGCTGCTGAACGGCCTCGGGGTCGTCGCGGCGAACGCTATCGACCTGGGAGAGGGGGATGAAGGCGTTGACGCCTTCGACGTTCACGAGGATGCCGCCGCGGTTGTGGCCGGTGACCTGGGCATCGAAGACTTCGCCGCTTTCGTGGCGGGCGGCGAGGATATCCCAGCCTTCTTCGCCGCGGGCGCGGTCGAGCGAGACGATGGCGTGCCCTTCGGCGCTGGACGGCTGGAGGACCATGACGCGGACGGTATCGCCAGTCTTCAGTTTGGTAGCGCCTTCGGCCCCGAGGGAGAGCATCTCGCCCTGGGGGATGACGGCTTCCATCTTGGTGCCGACATCGACGATGAGGCCGTCGGCGGAAGCGCCCATGACCATGCCCTCGACGATCTCACCGCGGCGGAGGCTGCCCGATTGCGCGGCTTCGAGGTCGAGAAGGGCCCCCATGTCCATTTCCATCTCGTTGGTTTCGGGGGTTGGCTGGGCGGCTTCGGTAGACAATATGGGCCTCTTTGGAGGGCGCCGATCCAAGCGGGGAAGGGAGCCAGGGTAGTGGGGATTTCGAACGCTCAGTGTAGCAGCGGGCTTCCCTTGTGTGGAAGCGTGGCGAACGGCGGAGCGGAGCGTGGAGGATTCACGTTGTGGATACGCCACGCGGGGATTTCTGGACGCCCTGGAAACAGAAAAACCGCGACGAGCGCGGTTTTGGTGTTTGTACCGGCGGCGGCCTATTTTCCCACCCAGTTGCCCAGGCAGTATCGTGAGCGCTGAAGCGTTTCACTTCCGTGTTCGGGATGGGAACGGGTGGGACCACCTCGCTCTAGCCACCAGTAAGAATGAGTATGGGGATGGGCGGCGGTAGGGTCAAGGGGAGCGTACCCCTGCCCGGACCTACGCAGAGAGCGCCACAACACGGGCGGCCGGGAGGGGAACGGTCCCGCCATCTTGCAGCGTGAACTCGATCCAGCCGGCCATCGCTTCGTCCAGCTGCGCGATCGCAAGGGCCGCCGTCTCCGCGATGGTGCAGCAACCGGGAAGTTCAACCACCTCGCCCCGAAATCCGTCATCGGAGTTTCCCGACACCACCTTGTGGTAGGGGAGGCGCAGAAACCCCTCGATACGGACCGCCAGTTCTCGCTCAGTCATCTCTATCCTCCCCAGTATTCTCCAGCACCAGGCGAGCGTACGCCATCAGAACGGTACCCCGACGAAACGGGATCGAGAGCAACCGTCCGTCGCGCACGTAGTAGCGATGGCTGCCTCGGGCACCGCGTGCAACCCAGCCGTACGCCTCCAGGAGCGCCCGCAGCTCTTCGAACGTGCACGACCTGGAATGGGCCGCTGCGCGTCTCCAGCGTTCCTTGCGATCCACACGGCAATCCTATCATCACGCGGCTACCCGTCCGTGCTGGCGCCGATGATGCGACCGATGCCGAAGGTGATCGCCGCCGTGACGAGGCCGAAGAGGAGCATCCGCCCGCCGCTGAAGGCCATTCCGCGGCCGGTGACGAGGGCGGTAGCGGCCCCGGCGGCGAACAGCCCGAGCCCCGCGAGGATGACGCTGAGAAGGATGCCGAGGTTGCCGCCCACGAAGAACCAGGGGATGACGGGGAGGACGGCGCCGATGGCGAAGAGCGCGAACGATGTGCCGGCCGCGGTCCAGGGGTTACCGGCTTCGCCTTCGGCCATCCCGAGCTCTTCGCGGACGAGGGTATCGAGGGCGACTTTGGGGTCGGCCATGATGCGGTGAGCCGCTTCGCGTGCGGTCGCCTCGGAGAGGCCCTTGGCGCGGTAGATCTGGACGAGTTCGTGCTCTTCCTCTTCGGGCGCGAGTTCGAGTTCGTCGCGCTCGATCTCGACCTGGCGTTCGAAGGCCTCGGCGCTGCTGCGGACACTGATCCATTCGCCGAGGCCCATGGAGAATGCGCCGGCGAGCAACCCGGCGACGCCCGTAAGGAGGACGACATCGCGGCCGGGGTCGGCGCCGGCGATGCCGGTAACGAGGAGGAGGTTCGAGACCAACCCGTCGTTCAGACCGAGGACGGCGGCGCGGAGGGCGTTACCGGTGCCGGAAAGATGGCGGCCTTCGACGCGGGCGATCTCCCGGCCGGCCATAGGCCCCGCCTGGCGGATGGCGATATCGCGAAAGGTGCGGGCGTGGTCGCGTTCGTCTTCAGGGAGCCCGGCTTCGACGGCCTCGGGCTGCTCGTCGTACATCGTCGTATCGGCCATCTCCATCCGCATGATGGTGGGGATGACGGAGCGGACGCCGAAGCGGCGGGCGAGGAAGCCGAGCGTCTTGACGCGCGCGGATGGGCGGGCGTTGGGGAGGGCGACGCCGAACTCGGCGAGCTTGCGCTCCCAGAGGCGGCGGTGGCCGTCCTCGCTCTCGGCCATGTGAAGGAACATCGCGGCAAGTTCGGGGTCCGGTTCGGAATCGGCGAGCATGCGATAAAGGGCGCCGCCATCGACTTCGCCCCTGTAGTTGCGGATGTAGCGCTTGATGTCGTCGGAGCTGGCCTTCGGCGCGGTGGCGGGTTCAGTCATGGGAGGAGTGTAAACGGTGCCCAGGCGACAGCGGAGTGGAACGCGAGCGAATGTCAGCGGCGGGTCGGTGGCGCTCACATCACGCTGTGGCCCTCGGGGGCACAGTGGCGTTGGTCAGCCTGCCGTCTACGCGCTCGATCCACAGCCCTAACGACACGGGCGCAGCAGGCGCTCAAGTCCGAACCAATTTCAGACTCCCAGATGCGCACAACTTCCCAGCCGTCCTCGGCGAGAGTCTTGTTCACATATTCGTCACGCCGAACGTTGCCGGCGATCTTCTCGATCCAAAACGTGGTGTTCGTGGGAAAGAGCTCTTCAGGGCGACGAAGACCCCGGACCCGCCAGGCGTTCCCGTGCCAGAAATCGCCATCGACGAAGACGGCCACTCTCAGACCCCGCCAGACGAGGTCAGGCGTTCCCACCACATCCCGCGAGTGGAGGCGGAACCGTAACCCCAGCCGGTGTAATTCCCTCCGCATCGCTAGCTCCGGCCTGGTGTCGCGAGATCGCACGGCCGACATCATTCTGGACGTCACATCGGGCTCGCGCGCCATGGCGGTTCACTCCTCCGCGGCCGCCTCGCGAGCGACGCGGGCAGCGTCAGCACGGACGGAGGCTGGGTCGATGGTCCGCCGGTCGCTGGGTGGCATAGTGTCCGGACCACGGCTCATCAATTCGCGAACGAGGTTGATAGTCAGGTTCTTGTAGTCGAGCGGGTTGTATTCGTCGGGTTCAGTCATGCGAGAGTACATCCGCCACGCTGGTCGCGACGGCTTGAGCGAGTGAAACGGGGACCGCGTTGCCTATCTGGCGCATCGCCTCGGACCATGGCCCTTCGATCATCCAGCCGTCCGGAAAGGTCTGGAGTCTCGCGGCTTCCCGAACCGAGAAGTAGCGCACAGACCCATCGGCGTGGCGGAGCATATTCTCCCCACCTGGAACCCCGTGGTCGCCAGCCTTCAGAGTCTTGGCCGGCCAATCTAGCGGACTGCCGGTGTGGCCGGGGTAGGCACGGGCACCGGGTTGGAAGGAGTGTTGACCGAGCCCAGGATCGTCAAGAAGCGTTGGCGTCGGCAAGTCGTGTATGGCGTCCCGAACCGTGCGCCACGGCGCGTGTAAGGCCAGTGCGGGTGTAGATGGCGGACTGGTGGACCAGTCTGGAGGCGGCATCGCGTGCCGAGCCCAATACGTTCCATCGATCTGCTGACTTCGCAAGGCCGCCGCGCTGTGAGTCGGAGTTGGGAAGGTGAACCGCCGTTTCAAGTCCGAACGGATGCCAACGACGAACACACGATGGCGGATTTGCGGTACACCGAAGTCGGCGGCGTTAAGCACCTGGAAGGCGAGGTCGTAGCTCAGGTCGTCTCCTCGTTCGACGTGGTGAGCCAACAGCCGGCGGTCATGCTCCTCCCAGGTCTCGTTCGGACGAGGCGACACCGCGGGCCTGGCGAGCATCCGGCGAACGTAGTCGAAATAGGGCCTGAACGCCGGACGCAGCATTCCCCGAACGTTCTCCATGACGAATGCCCGGGGGGCTAATTGTCCGAGAACACGGGCGAACTCTGGGATCATGTTTCGTCGGTCGGCGTCGCCCTTGTGCCGTCCGCCGATGCTGAACGGCTGGCAGGGCGGACCACCCGCAAGGAGATCCACTTGCCCGTGGTCGCTGAAGTCATAGTCCCGGATATCGCCTTGCTCGACGCGCCAATCGCTAATTCCGCCAATTCGCCCCGCGAGTACGTTCCGCCGGAGCGTGTGAGCGGCCTCGGAGTTCCACTCGATAAGGATCTCGTGTTGGAAGCGAGCGGCATGAGTACCCAGCGCCAGACCGCCCGCGCCGGAGAACAGCTCGATCGAACGGAATGGCCTTGCTGGCAAGCCCGCGGCGGTTCGGCTTCCCAGGCTGGCACGTTCGGGAGTGAGGGCCGCACGCATGTTCGGGTATTCTGAGCGGCAGACGGCCGAGCCGCAACCGGCTATGTCCCGCTGATCGTCATTTCGCGGACCCGCACCGTGGGGGCGGCGACGGCGCCGAACCAGGTGAGGTCGTCGCCGACGGCGTCTACGGCGGCGAGCATGGTGTCGAGGCGGCCGGAGATGTTCACTTCGGTGACGGGGAAGGCGAGCTTGCCATCGCGTATCCAGAATCCGGCGGCGCCGCGCGAGTAGTCGCCGGTCGTGGGGTTAAAGCCGTGGCCCATCAGGGCCGTCACATACAACCCTTCGCCCACGCCTCCGACTATCTCGGCGGGCGACGTCGCGCCGGCCTGGAGGATGAGGTTGGCCGCCCCGGGCGAAGGCAGCGACTCGACGCCGCGGGCCGCGCTCCCGGTCGTCGGGTTGCCGGTTCGCTTGCCGGTATAGGTATCGAAGAGGAAGGCGTTGAAGCGGCCGTGTTCGATAAGCGTCGTCTGGCGGGCGGTCACGCCCTCGCCGTCGAACGGGCGGGAGCCACGGCGGCCGGGCTCCAGCGGGTCATCAACCAGCGTGACCAGGGGCGAGGCGAGGTCTTGCCCCAGACGGTCGGCGAGGAAGGTGGCGCGGCGATAGAGCATGCCGCCCGTGGCCGCTCCCGCGAAGTCGCCGAGGAGGCTGGCGGCCATCATCGGTTCGAAGACGATGGGCGCCTGGCGGGTGGGAACTTTCGCCGCTCCGAGCTGGTCGACCGCGCGGCGGGCGGCGATGCGGCCGATCTCTTCCGGTGCGAGGAGGCGGTGGAGGCTGCGCTCGCTGGAGTACCAGTAGGCGTTGCGCTTCTTGCCTTCGGTGTCGTCGGCCATCACTTCGACCATGAGCGAGACGGCGGTGGACGGGTAGGAGGCGGCGAAACCGAGGCTGTTGGCGAGCGCGACCTCGCCGATGCGGGTGGAGACGGATGCGCCATCGGAGTTGCTAATCCGCGGGTCGAAGGCACGGGCGGCGCCTTCGCAGTCCGTCGCCATGCGTACCTTCTGCTCGGTGGTCAGCGATTCCAGGGCTTCGTCATAGAGGTTC
>JANMTH010000378.1:0-7015 GCA_031390305.1 Thermoflexaceae bacterium | reverse complement strand
CCCAGGGGCGACCGCAGTTCGTGGTAGGCGAGCACCGGCGGGTCGAGCGAGGCTCCAGGCGGCAGGGCTGGTAGACGGTGGGACATTCGTTGAAAGTCTCGGGTCGGCCAGCGGTCCTCTTGAGGCCGGCGAGGGCCCCGTTCCGTCCCTCCGCCGTCCCGCCACCACTTCTTCACTCCAGCCGGGGCTCAGCGGCGCCGACGATTGGATCATGCACATTCAACCCGTTTCCCTCCCCGAGATCTCGGGCGTCGATCCTGGCAACAACGTCCGCGCCCAGGTGGCCGTGGCCGCCGCCGTGAAGACGCTGAACGTCCAGGCCCAGGTCGGCGCTGAACTGGTCGCTCTTCTGGACCCGAACGTGGGCAAGCACGTAAACCGCGGCGCCTGAACCGGGGTGCGGCTGAGAAGCTCGCACGGTACGCTCGCGGTAACCGGACCGCCGATCGCGGCAACGCGTCGTGCGGGCCCTCCTTCCCGGAGCCACCCGTGCGCGAACTTGATGCCGCAACCATTACCGATGCCGTCGCCCGTCTCGCCGTAGAGGCGACGCATTTCCTCCCCGCCGACGTGGAGGGCGCGATTCGCCAGGCGAAGACCACCGAACGTTCGCCCCTCGCCATCCAGATCATCGATGAGATCCTGGAGAACGCCGAGATCGCGCGGACGCGGATGCTGCCCCTCTGCCAGGACACCGGCACGGCAGTCGTGCATGTGGAAATTGGCCAGGATCTGCATATCACGGGCGGCTACCTGATCGACGCGATCAACGAGGGCATCCGCCGGGGCTACGGCGAAGGCTTCCTCCGGAAGTCGATAGCGGCCCGGCCGTTCAGCGCCCGTGCGAACACCGGCGACAACACGCCGGGCGTCATCCACACCGAAATCGTCCCCGGCGACAGGCTCCACCTCTACTTCATGCCGAAGGGCGGCGGCTGCGAGAACATGTCTCGGTACCAGAACTTCCTCCCGGGCATGGGGAAGAAGGCGGTCATCGATTTCGTCTGCGAAACGGTCGATATGTCCGGCGGGAACCCCTGCCCACCGCTGGTGATCGGCGTCGGCATCGGCGGGACGGCCGAAAAGGCGATGACGATCGCCAAACACACCCTCTTCCGTCAGATTGGCTCCCGTCACGAAGACTCCGAGGTCGCGGAACTCGAAGACGAACTCCTCGAAGCGGTCAACGCCCTCGGCGTTGGCCCTCAGGCCGTCGGCGGGAGCACCACGGCACTCGACGTGTTCGTCGAAACCTACCCCACCCATATCACCGCCCTCCCCGTCGCCGTCAACATTCAGTGCCACAGCGCCCGCACGAAACAGGCCATCCTCTGATGGCATCGGACGAGTTCGAGCTGCTCCTCGTGCCAGCGCGCGATGTCGATCGCACCGCCGTGACGGCGCTCGTAAACCAGGCGTTCGCCCGCTACGACATCCTCTCCGGGGACCGCACGAACGAGGCCGGCCTGGCCGAAGAGGCGGGGGACACGGGCGAGTTCCTTCAGCTCTGGCGGGGTGCCGCGATGGTCGGGTCCGCCCTCATCCGGCCCGCCGCCGACTACTTCGGCGATGGAGCCGGTCCGGAGACGGCTGGCGCGCTCTACTTCGGTCTCGCCGCCGTTCAGCGTTCAGAGATGGGCGGCGGCATCGGCCGGCGGCTCCTCGCCGAGGCCGAGCGCATAGCGGCTGAGCGCCGATTCACGCGCGTCGTTCTCGGCACGGTCCGCGAGTTCGGCCTCGTCGAGTACTACGCCCGCCTCGGCTACATCGTCTACCACCACGAGGATCAACCGGCCGGGCACTGGGGCCTGACTGTCCCACACCGCTACTGCGACATGGTGAAGGCTCTATGAGCTACGCCATTCGCGAGGCCGGGCAGGGAGATGCCGCGACGATCACCGCGCTGGTCAACCTCGCCTACCGGGCCGAGGACTTCTTCAAGATCGGGGACCGCACGGATGAGGCGGACGTGCGGGAACACCTTGCTTCTGGCGTTTTCCTGCTGATAGACGCCCGCGACGGCGGCTTGGCGGGCTGCGTCTACACGGAGAAGCGCGGCCAATCCGGCTACTTCGGCATGCTCTCGGCCGACCCGGCGGGGAAGGGCGCGGGCCTCGGACGGGCGCTCATCGCCGCCGCCGAGGCATACTGCGCCGCCCTTGGCTGCACGGCTATGGAGCTAGAAGTCGTGAATCTGCGCGAAGAACTCCGTCCCTGGTATGCGAGGATCGGCTACGAGGAGTGCGGGACGCGGCCGTTCGCCGCTTCTGAGAAAACCCGTATCCCCTGCCACTTCGTCGTCATGCGCCGCCCATTGGCGCACATCCCCATTCGCCATGAACAGGAGTCCTTCCGATGAGCACGGCCCTTACGACACCCCTGACTGACGCCGTCATCGACGGCCTAACGATCGGCGAACACGTCGCCTTCACCGGCGTCATCTACACGGCCCGCGACGCCGCGCACAAGCGCCTTATCGAGATGGCGAACCGGGGCGAAGAGCTCCCGATCGACCTTCGCGGGCAGGTGATCTACTACGTTGGGCCGACGCCGCCGCGGCCCGGCGCGGTGATCGGCTCGGCCGGCCCAACCACGGCGATGCGCCTCGACCCCTACACCGAGCGGATGCTCGAGTTTGGCGTCAAGGGCATCATCGGCAAGGGCGGCCGCGGCCCGGCCATCCGCGAGGCGATCAAACAGCACCACGCCGTCTATTGCATCGCCGTCGGCGGTACGGGCGCGCTCCTCAACCGGCACATCAAGAGCGCGACCGTCGTCGCCTTCGAGGACCTCGGGACCGAAGCGATCCGGCGGCTCGAAGTCGAAGGCTTCCCCGCAATCGTCGTGAACGACTGCCGCGGCGCCGACCTCCTGGAGGAGGGCAAGCGCCAGTACCGCACGAGCGATCGGCCGATACCGGCCGTTCAGAGCCTCGGCGGCTGAAGACGGCCAGACCGTCCGTGGCGCCAGTAGTGACACCCTGTCCCCGCAAGCGTATTCTCCGGGCGATTTCGCGCCTGAGTGCGCTGGAGGAAGTGAAGTGGCAGGCAAAGTAACCCCGGACCGGGCGATGCAGGGATTGGTGCTTTCGGTAGTCGTTCTCGCGATCGGCGGATTCGCCTTCATGGTTCTCCGTGCCATCTGGCAGACCATCGAGATGGACGCAACGCCGCAAATTTCCGACCAGTACACCTACGTGGCGACGGGGTTGGCGGGACTCGTCGGCGGTGTTGTCGCTGTCGGGCTCGGCCAGGCAAACCCGCGGCGGGGCGGCGAGGGCAACAACGCGGCGACGGCCGCTGGCATGAGCCGCGTCCTCCCTTCGAACAGTGTCAGGAGCTGGGCGATGGTCGCCTACACCGCTGTCTTCGTCATCCTCGGGGCCGCGTGCGTAGCGCTCTGGGTGCAGGACGAAAATCCCGCGGACCTCGTAAAAGCGGAGGCGAGCGTCGCCCTCGGGCTGTTCATCCCCACGGCCGGCGCGTACTTCCGGTCCTAGCCGGGCATCGCGGGCGTTGTTCCGACGCCCGGGCACGGCTGAGGCTACCCGCCGGGAGCGGCGAAACCGTCAACGATCACGAGGCTGCCTTCGCTCGTCGCTTCGTGCCGGAGGTGAGCGATGGCCTGATAGCCGGGCGATTCGTACCAGCCAGCGGCGGCCTCGTGGGACGGGAACTCGAGAATGACCGTTCTGTGGGTCGAAGGAGAGCCTTCCCGGCAATCGTAGCCCTCCGCCGCGACCAGGACGGCGCCACCGTGCGCCACGACGCTGCCAATTGCGCCGGGCACGTACTGGCCCATCTTTTCCGCATCGTCAAGGTTGTATTGAGCAAGAACATAGGCCTTGGGCATCTCATCCTCCGGTCAGGTCGAGCCAGCGTCTCCGGTCCGACTGGCGCCAGTCTACGCTGGCTCAAGGGCGGCAGCGACAACCATCACTACCCTCGTACTAAACGAGAAAGTCCACGGTAAGTGAGCGCGCCCGCCGGCCTGGATGGCTCCCCTCGCCCAGCGCACTGGGAGAGGGGTTGGGGGTGAGGGCACGCCCGTCAACGAACGCTCCAGTTTCCTGATCGTCGTGCTACGTGATCGTCAGCGGCACGCCCGCGCGGCAGAGAGGACACTCCTCCGGCGCCCAGGAGACGATATCGAGCGAGAGGCAGGCGAAGAAAGGGACACCGAAGTCGATCTTCCCGCCCGCGCGGTCCACCAGCATGCCCACGCCGATCACGTCGGCGCCGGTGGCCGTCACGGCATCGAGGACATCGCGGATGCTGCCTCCGGTCGTCAGAACATCGTCCACCACGAGCACGCGGTCACCCGCGCCGAGGGTGAAGCCACGCTTGAACTCCCGCCCGGGCCCGTCTTCCCGTTTTTCGGCGATCAGGCTCGCCAGGCCAAGATGCCGCGCCGTCTCGTAGCTGAGGATGACCCCGCCCGTCGTCGGGCCAACAACGACGGTCGGTTGGCCGCGGAAATGCTCGGCGATCAGGCCGCACATCTCGCCTGTCAGGTCGGGCCACTGGAGGATGCGGAACTTCTCGATGTAGGTGTCGCCGTGGCGGCCGCTGGCGAACTGAAAGTGCCCGCGGAGGACGCCGCCACGGGCGGCGAGTTGCTGTTCGAGGTCGCTGCTCATGTTCCGGAGCGTACGCTGGCCCAGCCCGACCGGTCTACGGCGCCGTCGCCTGCTTCGTCGAGGCCGAGAGCGGCTCTTCGGTCACCTTTGGGTTTCCGTTTGGCGCCAGCCCGAACTTCTCGCTCGGCCAGTAGGAAACCATCGTCTTGCCGATGATCAGCTCTTCCGGCACGGGCCCGACCTGAGCGCTGCGGCTGTCGAGGCTGTTGTCTCGGTTGTCGCCCATCACGAAATACTGGCCGACCGGAATCGTCGACCTCGGCATGTTGTAGTGCCACTGCGTCTTGATGTACGGCTCCTCCAGCCGGAAGCCGTTGATCGCTACCTTGCCATCGACAATCTCGATCGTTTCTCCGGGCAGCCCGACAACGCGTTTGATCAGATCCGTGTCCGGCCGCCGCGGATCACGCAAGACCACGATGTCGCCGCGTTCCGGCGGGTGGAAGACGTGCCGCTTCGGCTCGGTACCGACATCGACGAAGGGCAGGAAGCTGGCCAGCTTGTCGAGGTCCACCTCGGAGTAGACCAGCTTGTTCACGATCAGGAACTGGCCGTTCTCCAGCGTCGGGAACATCGAGTTCCCATCAACCTTGAAGTTCTGGAAGCTGGCGCGCACGGCCAGGAAGACGAGCAGGGCCAGGAGTCCCGTCTCAACCAGTTCACGGATGAGCGTCTTGCCTCGTGACCGCGCGCCGCTGGCCGCCGGAATCCGCTCGTCATCATCGAATGGGCCGAAGGGAAGGGGCTCAGGCGGCATCGGCCCGAAGGAACGGCCGTCCGCTCCCGCCTGGGGCGGTGGCGTCCATTCGTCCGGCTCGACCACCCGCATCAGCGAACTGGGGACACTCGCCGACGTTCCCGGGGAGCGCGGCTGAGCCCAGGGGGGCGCCTGCGCGAACGAAGGCCGCTGCGGCTCCGGTTCGCTGAATTCGTCCTCGATCTCCGCCGCCTGGCGCCCGAAGAGCGCTTCCAGCGGCCCCGATTCCGGCGACCCGAGCGCCTCCGCTTCGTCCTCGTCTTCGGCGGCGTTCGCCTTTTCGAGGAACGCCTTGAGGACGACATCGTTTTCGTCCTCCCAGAAATCCGCCGCTGGTAGCGTGGCGAAATCGGTGGTGAAGGCGGTGGTTTCCGCGGCCGCAAACGGCTCGCGGAGCCACTCGTCGCCTTCTGGTTCCATCGCCGCCGGAGCCGGCTGGGGCTCGAACTCGATCTCGGGCTCGAACAGCCGCCGCTCGATCTCTGCCCGCGCATCCGGGGCCTCGATCGGGTCCGGAGCGGGTTCCCCGGTCTCGGCTGGTTGGAACGGCGGCGTTACCGAGCCGTCCCGCCGCTTGAAGTAGACCTGGCCGGAACCGGAAGCCGTGTCGTCGTAGCCGCTGGCCGCGACAACGGCGGCCCAGGGGTCGTCGTCCTCGGTGGTAGCGGGCGCGGCGGCAAGGCCGTCACCGTCGCGTTCGCCAATGGGAGCGTCAGGCGCATCCATACCCCAGCTAACCGGCGCGCCTGGCGTCACGGTCGCTGGTGAAGCGAAAGGGACTGTCCCCTCGCTTTCACGGGCTGAAAGGAATGCCGCCCATGGGTCATCGTCCTCCGCCGTTTCCGGCGATGGCGAACCTGGTGGCCATGGTGGTGCGCCACTCGGTTCCGGGAGCGAACCGGGCGATTCGAGGCGGCCGCTTGCCCCGTCCTCGGCCCGTTCGAAGGTCTGCCCGTTCTTGGCGGTCCCGTCGTCTTCGGGCCGCAGCGGTCCCCGCTCCGGCGGCGATTCGTTACTCACACTCCCAGCATGCAGAATATCCGGCGCACTGTCAGCCCCCGCGGCCGGATCCGCTGGATTTTCCGGCCCGGTCGTTTCCTCTTCCATTACGTCCACGTCAATGGCGACAGCCTTCGCGGCCTCGCCATACTCGTCGAACTGGGTCACCGCGGCGTCCAGCGGGGCAGCCTCCACCACCACAACCGCGGCGGCGTCCAGGCCAGCCGGGGGCGCACCATCGTCCACCGTGATGGCTGGAACGGAGGCCGCTCCGTCTCGCTCCTCCGCGCTCCGGGGAGCGGGTTCGTCCTCCCGCGGCTCCACGAGCCACGCCCCGTACGTGGCAGGACGGTCGTCCCCATCGGCGAGCGCTCCCGTGAGTTCACCTGCGGGAGTTCCCGCGCCTTCGCCCTCGGGCTGCCATTCGCTGGTGGCCGCCTGTGGACGGGGGCTCGGCGCGCCGGGCCACGCGACGGGGGCGGCCGTGTCCTCCACCTCCATGCCGGCCGCCTGGCCGCTCGGGCCATGCCCCGTCTGGGCTGCCCCTCCCAATTCGAGACTGGTCTTCGCGGGCCTGCCCAACAGCCGCTTCAACAACCCGGGACGGCCTCCGTCCTGAG
>JANMTH010000346.1:0-15140 GCA_031390305.1 Thermoflexaceae bacterium | reverse complement strand
CTATCCTGCGTTCGGGAATGCCGCCGGCCTGGGCGATCCAGCGCAGGTGCTGGTGGGCGGTGTGGCCGCCATTTGCCGCCTTCGCGTCCAACAGCGCACCAACCTGGTGCATAGGCGCGGGGATGTTCCGGTAGGGGCGGCCGTTGACCGTGATGCTTCCGCTGCTCGGCGCGTCCAGCCCGAGGATCATCCGCATCGTTGTCGTCTTGCCTGCCCCGTTCGGGCCGAGGAAGCCGGTGACAATGCCTGGCTTCACCGCGAACGAGAGGTGGTCGACGGCGACGGTGTCCCCGTAGCGCCTCGTGACATCGTTGACTTCGATCATGAGGCCGGCTTCTGAGGGTGGTTGGGGTTCATGGTGTGCTCTCTTCCTTGCACGACTTTGAAAGTACTTCGGTTGCCGAAGCTTCTGCTTCCGAAGTATTATCGAGAGCCATGACCATGTCAACTCCCCCGCTCCCGAACGATCGTCTCCCCATCGGCCAGCTCCTCGTCCGGCTCCTCCACCGGCTGCGAAGCGAGGGCTTCCTGGAGGGCCAGGCGCAGGGCGCCGGCCTTCGCTTTCCGCACACACAGATTCTTGGCAACATGGTGGGGATCGAGTTCATCCGCCTCACCGAGCTCGCCAGCCGCGCCACCCTGAGTCTCGCCGCGTGCTCGGAGTTGGTGAATGAACTCGAGGCCCTGGGCTATTTCGAGCGCCGGCCCGACCCGACCGACGGGCGGGCGAAGCTCATCGTCCCGACGCAGAGCGGACGCCAGCTCCTCGACGCGTCGCAGCTTGCCGTCGCGAGGCTTGAAGAACGCTGGGGCTCACATTGCCCGCCGCACGCATTCGACGCAGCATGCTCAACCCTTGATCAACTTCTGCGCTCGCTCGAGGAGTCGGACTCACGGTGACCGGTCGTGATCCCGCGGGTAACCCGCCGGTTCATGGCGAACCGGATGAGCTGCCAGCCCTTCTGGAAAGGCATCGGCCCATCTGAGCGCGCCTACGCCCGCGGCAGGCCGAGGCCGCGCGTTGCGACGATGTTGCGTTGGATCTCGCTGGTGCCACCCTCGATCGTGTTGGCGATCGAGCGGAGATAGGCGTACTTGAAGCGGCCGAACGCTCTGGCGTCGACGCCTTCTGTCTTCGTGTCGAGCTGGCCGTAGAGGCCGAGCATCTTCAGCGCCGTGCGGGCGATACGCTGGTTCAGCTCCGTGCCGTACATCTTCGCCACGCTCGCTTCGTGCCCGGGCGCGATGCCTTCCTTCGCCTGGATGGAGACGATCTTGTAGCTCATCTGAGCGGCGACGCCAGCCTCGACGAAGCGGTCGACGAGTTCGTGGCGAAGCTGCTGGTTGTGGCCGAGGGTGCTGATGTCCTTGCCCCGGTTCTCGCGGGCGAACTGGATCATGTCTTCGACGTTCTGGCGGGCGCCGACGGAGGCGCCGATGCTCGAGCGTTCGAAGCTGAGCGTCGTCTGGGCGAGGTACCAGCCGCGGTTCTCATCGCCGATGATGTTTTCCTTGGGCACACGGACATCCTCGAAGAAGACTTCGTTGAACTCGTGCGAATCGGCCATGTTGATGAGCGGCCGCACGGAGAGGCCGGGTGACTTCATATCGACGATGAAGTAGGTGATGCCGCGGTGTTTCGGGGCGTCGGGGTCCGTCCGGGCGAGGAGGATCATCCACTTCGCGACGTGGCCGCCGGAGGTCCAGATCTTCTGACCGTTGACGACGTAGTCGTCGCCATCGCGGACGGCGCGGGTCTGGAGGCTGGCGAGGTCGGAGCCGGAGCCTGGTTCGCTGTAGCCCTGGCACCAGATCGTTTCGCCATCAAGGATTTCCGGGAGGTACTTCCGCTTCTGCTCCTCGGTACCGTGGACGATGAGGGTGGGGCCGGCGAAACCGGTGGCGATTCCGCCGGGCCGGGGCGCTCGCGCCTCGGCCATCTCGGTATTGAAGATGAACTGTTCCATGACACTGAGGCCGGCGCCGCCGTATTCGGCTGGCCATGCGGGAGCGATCCACTTTCGTTCGGCGAGCTTCGCGACCCATCGCTTCCAGGTTTCGCCGCCGCTGTTGAAGCCGCCCTCGCCGCGCCCGAGGCCAGCGCCCTTCGGGGCTTCAGCGGCGATGAAGTCGCGGACGACGATGCGGAACGCCGCTTCTTCGGGCGTGTCGTGGTAGTTCATGCATTCACCCCTGGGACGGATCGAAGTGTGATGCATGGTACCCGCGGTGTGCGTTGGCCGCACGGGGCGGGAAGTCACGGCGCTTGGCGCGCCTCGCTGCAGGGCGTATGCTCAGCGTATGCGTGCCTCGATGCACACTCCGCTTAAACAACCCTCGCTGGAACGAGTGACCTTCAGCGTCCCGTCGAACCTCTTGGTCGGTCTGGACCGGGACCTCACCCATCCGGGAGAGAGCAGAAGCGCCGCCGTACGGCGACTGATCGAAGAGGCGATCGTTCGGGCCGAGGAGCAACGCGAACGTGTTGCCTACATCCGCGCCTACCGGGAGCAGCCGCAGACGAACGAAGAGTTCGGGTACTCCGACCTGGTGAGCGTTGCCAGCCTGGCCGAGGTTCCGTGGGTGGAATGAAACGCGGCGAAGTCTGGTGGGCGACCCTTCCCGAACCCTGGGGGCGGCGACCGGTCCTGCTCCTCGCGCGGGACGAGGCCTACGAGATCCTGACCTGGCTCATCGTTGCCCCCCTTACCACCACCATCCGGACGATTAGCACGGCAGTCCTCCTCGAACCGTCGCGCGATCATGTACCGGCCCGGTCGGTTGTTGCATTGGATAATGTCCAGAGCGTTCGCTCCGCCTGGGTCCAGTCACGCATCACCGAGCTCTCCTCCGAGCGAATGTCGGAGGTCGACCGGGCGGTGCACCTCGCCATGGGCCTGCGTCACGAAACGCGCTGAGTGCGGATCTCGCCCGTCAACGGGCGTACAATCGTTCCCATGCAACGCATCTCCCGCCGCGCGCTGCTCGGTTCGCTGGCGGCGACCGCCCTCGCGGCCTGTGCGCCGCAGGAAGGCGGCTCGCGGCAAGCAGCTATCGCCGCGGCCGCGGACGACTCGACCGTCACCCCGCGGGCCGTCACCCCGAGCGTCGCGAGCGACGGCATCGCCCCGCCCGCCCCGACGCCCACGCCCGCCCCTGTGCCACCCGCTGGTGTCAGTGAGCGCGTGCTCCTGCCCGGCACGCCTTCCGAGACGCGCGTCGTCATTCGCCACAGCGGCGTTCGCGGGCCGGCAGCCGTGGTCCTCGGCGGCGTCCATGGGAACGAGCCCGGGGCATGGCTCGCCGCCGATACGGTGGCCAGCTGGGAGCCCGCAGCCGGCAGCCTCGTCGTCATCCCGCGTGCGAACGTGCAGGCGATCGCCGGCTTCGTTCGCACGACCGACGAGATCGGCGACCTCAACCGCTTCTACCCCGGCAACGCCGAAAGCGCCTTTTTGATGGAGCGGATGGCGGCCGAAATCCTCGCCCTCGCGCGCGAGTTCGGGGCGGAACTGCTCCTGGACATGCACGAGTCATGGGCCTTCTACCGGGAGTACCCGGGCACGGGAACCGGGGCACTCGGGCAGACCGTGACGATCGGCGCCGGCCCGCGGGGGAGGGAGTATGGCCAGGCGATTCTCGATGCCGTCAACCCCGGCTTCAGCGAGCGAGAGCGGATGTTGATCCGCGACGGTTCGCCGTTCGGCCGGAGCGACCCGCCCACGGCCCCGGCAGCCGGAGGGAGAGGAAGGAGCTCTCTCGCCGTTGGCGGTTTCGTGCCGGGGCTGACGCCCGTCCTCGTCGAGATGGGTCAGGAGGATCAAGACCTCAATCGGCGGGTGGAGCTTCACAGCGTGGTTGCGAAGACGGTGCTGGAGCTTACCGGCGTGCTGTGACGCTGATTCCGGGGCGGCACCGTCCCGGCGGCTAACGACTAACGGCTACCAGCCCTTACGATACGCCGCATGTCTGCGACGCCTGCCTTTAACCCACCCACCCGCATCCTCATGGGCCCCGGCCCGAGTGGCGCCAACCCGCGCGTTCTGCGCGCGATGACGGCGCCGATCCTTGGCCACCTCGACCCTGAATTCCTCCGAATTATGGACAACTGCCGGACTATGCTGCGCCAGGTGCTGGGCACCGAAAACGCGGTGACGATGGCGACGCCGGGCACGGGCACGAGCGGCATGGAAGCGGCCGTCATGAACCTTGTTGAGCCCGGCGACAACGTCGTCGTCGGCATCTGCGGGTATTTCGGCGACCGCATCGCGCAGATGGCCGAGCGGGCGGGCGGCAACGTTACGCGCGTCACGGCGCCATGGGGCTCGGCCGTCGATCCTGCAGCCGTAGAGGCGGCGGTGCGCGCCGCGGGTAAGGTGAAGCTCGTCGCCGTCGTCCACGCCGAGACCTCGACGGGCGTGCGCCAGCCGATCGAACCGATCGCGAAGATCGCGAAGGAGGCGGGCGCGCTGCTGCTGGTTGACTGCGTGACGTCGCTCGGTGGCGTTCCCGTGACGATGGACGCCTGGGGCGCGGACGCTATCTACTCCGGGACGCAGAAGTGCCTCTCCGCCCCTCCCGGGGTTGCCCCGATTTCGCTCTCCCCCGCGGCATTCGACGCGGTGCGCGCGCGGGAGACGCCAAGCAACACCTGGTACCTCGATATGAGCCTCCTGGAGGCGTATTGGGACGAGCGGCGGAACTACCACCATACGGCGCCAATATCGATGATCTACGCTCTCCATGAGGCCCTGGCGCTCGTCCTGGAAGAGGGCCTCGAACAGCGCTGGGCGCGGCACGAACGGAACGGCCGCTCGCTGCAGGCGGGCCTGGAAGCGATGGGCCTCGTGCTCCACGCCGACGCCGCCCACCGCCTGCCGGTGCTGACGACGGTCCGCATCCCCGAAGGCGTCTCCGACATGGAGGTGCGTGGCGCGCTGCTGAAACGGCACTCCATCGAGATCGGCGGTGGGCTGGGCGACCTGAAGGGCAAAGTCTGGCGCGTCGGCCTGATGGGCGAATCGTCGAACCCGGGGAACGTCCTGTTCTTCCTCTCGTCGCTTGGGAAGATCCTGCGAGAGCAGGGGTACAAGGCCGATATCCGCGCTGGAGCTTCGGCGGCGGCGGAACGGCTGGAGCAGTAGGGCTCGCTCAGGCGCCGGCGGGCGCCGGGAAGAGGGACGCGACCCGGACGGAGAAGCCAGGAAGCACGTCGCCGCCGTCGAGGTCGTCCTCCGGGCCGTAGACGTGGACCGGGGCCGCCGCGGGATAGGCGTAGATCAGCCGCGTTTCGGGATGTGCTACCCAGACCAGGCGGACACCGGCGGCGAGATAGTCCGCGATCTTCCGATCGATCTCATAGGTGAGGTCGTTCGGTGAGACTACTTCGACGACGAGATCGGGCGCGAGCCTGAGGTAGCCCGTAGCGGGTGGCCGGTCGCCCGGCAGACGGCCCGCCGCTACGAACGCGCCGTCACTAACGCGCAGCGGGTTTGGTTCGGGAAAGATCTGGATACCGCAGCCTTCGCCGAAGGCGAGGCCGAGCCCGCTTCTCGTGACCTGGAGATCAACCTGCGTGTTGATCTTGTTCGAGATGAAGTTGCTTTCCGCGCTCATGTTTCGCTCCCGAATCTCACCGTCGATGAGTTCGTAGCGAGCCTCGCCGTCTGGAATCATCTCCAGGTCCGCGGGGGTGGCGCGTGTGAGGGGAGCGGTGAGCGTTGCCATACTCCGATTCTACCACGACGCTCAGCGAGCGCTTACTGGCCGCCCGATGCCGATGTAGCGGACGCCGGCGCGCTCTACGGCATCACGGTCCAGCGCATTGCGCGCGTCCAGCAGTACGGGCGCGATGGCCGCCCAGTCGAGGCCTCTGTAGACGGTGTGGTTAGCATGAACGACGACGACATCGTAGTTCCCCCACGGCTCCGGGGCCGGTTCGAAGCCGAGTGTGCGAATGCCGGCGGCGGTGAGCAGCGGGTCGTGGCCCCAGACGACCGCGCCCCGCGCCGTGAACTCGCGGAGGAGGTCGACGGCGTTGGTGTGCGCCGTCACGGCGACGTTTGGGCGAAAGGTGAGCCCCATGATCAGGACCCGCTTACCGTGGAGCCCGCCAAGGAGGTGAACGACGCGTTCGACGGCGTAGCCCGGCATGGCGTCGTTCACCTCGCGCCCGAGCGCTGAGAGCTTGCTCGGCCCCTTCCCCTGGATGAGGAAGCGGGGGTAGACGGGGATGCAATGGCCGCCGACGCCCGTCCCCGGCGTGTGGATGTGGGAGTAGGGCTGGCTGTTCGCGGCCTTCGTTACTTCGGCGATGTCGACGCCGTAGGCATCCGCTACCTGCGCCAGTTCGTTGGCGAGCGCGATGTTCAGGTCGCGGTAGGCGCCTTCGGCCAGCTTCGAGAGTTCGGCCGCTTCGGCGCTGGCGAGTTCGTACACCTCGCCAGCGAAGACGTCGCGGTAGAAGGCGGCGGCGCGGCGGCCAGACTCCGGGTCGAGTCCGCCAACGACCTTCGGGTACTTCGTCAGGTCTTCGATGACGCGGCCCATCAGGAGCCGTTCTGGGCTGAAGGCGACGAAGAGGTCCTCGCCGAGCTTCCGCCCGTGGACCTCCAGGGCGGGGGCGAGGAGTGCCCGCGTGGTACCGACCGGGAGGGTGGTATCGAAGATGCAGAGTGTGCCCGGTTGAAGGCCGAGGGAGACATCGGCGGCGGCCGAGAGCAGGTTACGAAGGTCCGCACGCGCTTCGACATCGACATCGACGGCGACGCAGAAGAGGACGACCTCCGAACCTCGGACCGCATCGACGGTGTTCGTCGTCGCCACGAGCGTCCCAAGCGCAACCACTTCCGCGAGAAGGGCGCCGAGTCCCGCCTCATCCGGGATGGGGTTCTCGCCGCGGTTGATCCCATCGACCAGGCGAGCGTTGATGTCGCAGCCGCGGACCGTGTGCCCCTTGCTGGCGAGATACGTCGCAACGGGGAGGCCTATGCGTCCGATCCCGACGACGGCGATGTTCACGGGACGGCGGCCAGGGAGAGGTGGACCGGCATCCCGGATTCCGCGGACTGTACGAGGGCTTCGGCGACGGCAAGGGCGGCGATGCCATCGGCGGCGGAGACGGGAGCGGGGCCGCCGGCGCGGATAGCGTCGCGGAAGGCTTCGAGTTCGGCGCGCAACGGTTCGCGGTTGGCGATCGGGTAGCGGGTCATCGGGCCTTCGGTGACGCTGGCGATGGCGCCTTCGCGGGCGGTAGCGGCGAAGTTTTCGTAGAACGCGAGGGACTGGGCCGCGTAGTCCACGGCGAACATCCCACGCTCGCAGAGGACGGTCAGGGTTCGCTCCTTTGTGGGCGTGAGCCAGTTGATCTCTAGGAGCCCAAGAGCGCCGTGGCGAAAGCGAAGCATGCCCGCGAAGAGGTCTTCGTTATCGGTGTTGATGTGCCGGCGCGCCTCGGCGAAGACGCGTTCGACGTCGTCGCCAAGGATGTACCGCATGATATCGATGTCGTGGGGCGCAAGGTCGTGAATGACGCCGACATCGCGGATACGATGGGGGAACGGACCGACGCGGCGGGCCCGCACCTGGAGGACACCTCCCCCTTGGCCGGCGTCGAGCCGTGCCTTGAGTTCGCGGACGGCGGGGTTGAAGCGCTCGATGTGGCCGACCGTGAGGATCACTCCGCGAGCGGCGGAGGCGCTGGCGAGCCGTTCGCCAGCTTCGAGCGTCGCCGCAATCGGCTTTTCGACGAGCAGGTGGGCGCCGGCCTGGATGACGAGCATGGCCACGGCCTCGTGGAGGCCGGTGGGGACGACGACCGAGACCATTTCGGGGCGGGACTCCCGGAGGAGGGTCGCGGCATCGGGATAGCCCGGAATGGGCCGCCCGGCGACGGTGCCGGCGATCCGTGCCGGGTCGGCGTCAGCGACGGCGACGAGTTCGACGCCCTCAAGGTCGCTGAGTACGCGGGCGTGGTTGGCGCCCATGGAACCGAGACCGATAACGGCGGCACGAAGGGGAGCGGTCACGGGCTTGAGAGTAGCGGCGCCCGCCAGAAGGCGGAAGCTGGCCGTCCGGGCGGCTGGCAGGGGTCATTCGTACCGCGCCATCAACGCGTAGACGCTCGCCAGGTACAGCTTCGTCTCCTCGAAGATGCCGACGGTCTCGAGCGCGTGCCAGCCCTGGTAGTAGGCGGCGATCGCGGACTCGAAGTTCCAATCCGAAAGGACGAGCCAGTGGTGGAGGATGGCCGCGCCCATCCGGGCGTTGGCGACGGCGTCGTATTCCCAGGCGGTGGCGCTGGGGATCAGAACTTCGAGCGCCCAATCAGCGGTGGGCGGGGTGACCTGCATGAGGCCGACGGCGCTGGCTGAACTGACCATGTCCATGTTCCAACCGCTCTCTTGCCAGGCGATCGCTTTCACCAGCGCCACGGGAATGCCGAACTCGAGGGCGGCGTTCGTGAGGATCCTGGCGTAGTCGTCGCGCGAAAGGTCCGTCCGGGTCCCGCCGGGAATGACGAGACTTTGGCCAACCTCGATGAGGTTGACGTTCGTGATGTCGTTCGCGGCCGCGAGGGCGGAGAGCGGCACGCCGAACTGAGTGGAGATGGTACCGAGCGATTCGCCGGGCTTCACGGTGTGTATCTTCTGGCCGAAGTGGGTGATCGCGGCGGTGCCGCTGCCACCGCTGGCTCCAGGGATGGTGAGCACCTGTCCGACCCAGATTGCGTCGATATCGCCGAGCCCGTTGGCGCTAACAATCGCCTGGATGGCGACGCCGTAGCGGTCGGCGATGGCGGAGAGGCTATCCCCGGCCTGGACGGTGTAGGCGATGCCGGAGGGCTGGCCGGAGGGCTGGCCGGATGGCTGACCGGACGGAGACGGCGCCGCGCCGCCCGAAGCTGAGACGGGAATAAGCAGCTGCCCACCGGCGTAGACCCAATACGGTTCGTCGATCCCGTTCAGTTCCGCCAGGGCGAGCATCGTCAGGCCGTACTGGGCGGCGACGTGCGAGAGCGTCTCACCGAGCTCGACGATGTGGACGCCCATGTGCGGTTCGGGGTCTGGCGCTTCGGGCACGCCGAGAATCTCGAGGAACTGGCCGATGCTGATGCGATCGGGATTCGCGAGACCGTTCGCGTCGATGATCGACTGAACGGAAACGCCGTAGAGGCCCGCGACCGTCGAGACCCACTCGCCCGGCCGGACGACGTGGACGGTGGATCCCGTCGCGGCGGGAGCCGGGGGCGCCGCGGCTGGCGGTGGCTCGGCGGCCGCCGGCTCGGTTTCGGTGAGCGGCGCCTCTTCGTTGGCGAAACCGGGGATCCGGATGACCTGGCCGACCTGGATGGCGTCGGGATCTTGAAGGCCGTTGACATCGAGGATCGTGTCGAGTGGGAAGCCGTACTTCTCCGCGATCGCGGCGAGCGTTTCCCCTGGCTGAACAACGTGGTCTTCGTAGGCGCGGGCGGCGAAGGGCGCGGCGCCGAAGAGCAAGCCGAGGAGGAGGAGCGCCCCGCCGAGGGCCACACGCAGCGGCGCGGACACGAAGGCAGGGCGCGGAGATGAACCATTTGGGCGAGACAGGTCCATAGGGAACCACCCGTTCTCACCCGCCACAAGGTTCGTGTATACCACGCCGTTCATTGTCCGCGCAAACGTTTCTAAATCTTTATGTCGTGTAGTCGGAGCGAATCAAGACGCCTCCGCCGGCATATACTACATGCATGGGCTTCTACCACGGCTCCGGCCAGCCTCCGCCAGACGACGACAAGCAGGGCAGCCTGAAAGATGCGCTGATCATCACGTTGGTGGTGTTCAAGACGCTCGCGCTCCCCGTCGCGATCATGGTCGGGGCGATCCTCTACCTGGTCCTGCTCTTCTTCCTGTTCACCGTGCACCCCCTTGCGGGGCTCGGGGGCATCCTTCTCATCGTCGCGATTGTGGCTGGCCGTGGCCTGTGGGAATGGAAGCACCCGCCCACCCTGAAAGGGTGAGCGCGCTGGACGGGGGCATCGCGAGTCGCCTGGCGGCGATCCACGTCCGCATCAGGCAGGCGTGTGAGCGCTCCGGCCGGGACCCGGATTCGGTGACGCTCATCGGCGTTGCGAAGACACAGCCACTCGCCCTGATTCGCGAGGCGTGGGAGGCCGGGCTCCGGGACATCGGCGAAAACTACATTCAGGAAGCGGTAGTGAAGATCGATGCCATGGCGCCAGGTGAACGGCCGGCCTTCCACTTCATCGGCCACCTCCAGACGAACAAGGCGAGGCTGGCCAGCGGGCGGTTTGCTATACTCCACGGCATCGACTCCGAACGGCTCCTCAACGCACTCTCAGCGGCCTCCAGCGCCGCCCCACAGCCGATCATGCTGCAGGTGAACCTCGGCGACGAGGCGAGCAAGCACGGCGTGGCTCCAGCCGCCCTGGCGGGGCTGGTAGGGCACGCCCGCTCGCTCCCGGGGATCGAACTCCGCGGCCTGATGACGATCCCGCCAGCTTCGGACGACGGGCTGGCGGGCCGGCCGTGGTTCCGCGATCTCCACGCGCTCGCGAAAACGTTCGGCCTGGAGGGCCTCTCGATGGGGATGTCCGGCGACTTTGAGACGGCGATCGAAGAGGGCGCGACGCACATTCGGGTTGGCCGCGCGATCTTCGGCGAACGGGGGCAGCGATGAGGCTCGCGATCGTCGGTGGCGGCGTGATGGGCGAGGCGATCCTTACTTCCGCCCTCGCCAGCGGGCTGGCCGAGGCCGGCGAGACGTCCGTCGCGGAAGTTGTGGCCTTCCGGCGGGCCGAACTCGCGGAACGCCACGGCGTCCGCGTGACCGGGAACGCCGCCGAAGCGATGGCTGGGTCGGACTTCGTCGTCCTCTCCGTCAAGCCACAGGACCTGAAGTCCGTAGAGGGCGCGGTCCCGGCGGAAGCGGTCCTCTGTTCGATCATGGCCGGAGTGCGGATCGCCACCCTCCAGGCGGACTTCGGGCACGACCGGATCGTCCGGGTGATGCCGAATACGCCTGCCGCCATCGGCGCGGGCATGAGCGCGTGGACGGCGACGGCCGCCGTGAGCGATGACCAGCGGGCGATGACGCGGACGCTGCTGGCCTCGTTGGGGAGCGAGCTGTACGTCGATGACGAGAAGAAGATCGACATGGCAACGGCCCTGAGTGGGAGCGGGCCGGCCTACGTCTTCCTCTTCCTGGAGGCGATGATCGAGGGCGGCGTGAGTGTGGGCCTGCCCCGCGCCCAGGCCGAAGAGATGGCCCTACAGACCGTATTGGGCGCCGCCCAGTATGCTAAGCAAAGCGGCAAGAGCGCCGCTGAATTGCGCGCTATGGTCACTTCGCCCGCCGGCACAACGGCGGCCGGGCTGCTCGAACTCGAAAAAGGGGCGATACGCGCCGTCATCATCGAATGTGTCCGCGCGGCCCACCGCCGGGCTATTGAACTTGGAGGACCGCCCGCGTGAACGACCAGGTCGCCACGATCTTCACCCTGTTCCTTTATGTCCTGATCGGGCTCATCGTCGCCCGCTCGATCCTGACCTGGATACCCTCGCGGCCGGACAACGTCCTGACGCGTTTCGTCTACCAGGCGACGGAGCCCTTGCTCGCACCGATCCGGCGTCTGCTCCCAAAGTCAGGGATGATCGACTTCAGCGCGATGATCCTGATCGTCCTGCTCTATGTGATGGTGGCCGTGGTGAACCAGGCGGCGAGCAGCTAGCGGCGGTGGCCCTCACCCCCCAAACCCCCTCTCCCGACTCCTGCGTCGCGGGCGAGGGGGCTACAAGGCGATCGCCTCCCCAGTGCGCTGGACGAGGGAAAAACCGGGACAGGTTTGGCGCTGAACGAATTCCTGACCACCGTGATGACGGCTGAGTGCTAGACTTATGGCAGAGCACCCCGGAGCACGGCCATTAACCCGTACATCGCCCAGTTCACTCTTGTCTTCCTCGAGATCCTGACGTGGGCGATCATCGCGCGCTCGCTGCTGAGCTGGTTGCCGATCGACCAGTCGAGCCCGCTCTTCCAGCTCCTCCATCGCGTCACGGACCCGATCATCGATCCGCTGCGGAAGGTGATTCCGAACACGGGGATGATGGATTTGAGCCCGATGCTTGCGATCATCGTCCTCATCGTTATGCGCCAACTCGTGGTGAGTGTCGCCCAGCCGCTGTAGTAGCCGCTCTCGAACGTGAGCGGGAACCCGGTTATCCTGAGCGATACATGATCCCCCGCTACTCGCGCCCCGAAATGGCCGCTCTCTGGAGCGACGAAGCAAAATTCCAGCGCTGGCTGGAGGTCGAAGTCGCGGCCTGCGACGCCTGGGCCGAACTCGGCCAGATTCCGGCCGAAGCGGCCGCCACAATCCGCGCCAAGGCGCGGTTCGACCTCGCGAAGGTGAACGAGTACCTCGCCATCACCCACCACGATGTCACGGCCTTCCTTCGTTCCGTGGGCGATTCGCTGGGGGAAGAGGGGCGCTACGTCCACTTCGGGCTCACGAGTTCGGACGTCTGGGATACGGCGACCGGCCTCCAGCTCCGCGACGCCTGCGACATCCTCCTGCGCGACATCGACGCGCTCTCCGCCGTCCTCGAACGCCAGTCTCGGACTCACCGCGACACCATCTGCGTCGGGCGGACACACGGCGTCCACGCCGAGCCGACGACCTTCGGCCTGAAGCTCGCCGTCTGGGTGGATGAGATGCGGCGCAACCGAAGGCGGCTGGTGGACGCGCGTGAGGCGATCGCCGTCGGCGCTATCAGCGGAACGGTTGGGACGCACGCCTCCTGCCCGCCGGAACTCGAGGAGATCGTCTGCCGGAGGCTCGGCCTCGGGGTCGAAGCCGCCTCAACGCAGGTGATCCAGCGCGACCGGCACGCCCAGTTCGTGACCACGCTCGCGATCATCGGCGCCTCGCTGGAGAAATTCGCGACCGAGATCCGGGCGCTCCAGAAGACCGAGGTGCGCGAGGCCGAAGAGCCGTTCGAGCCCGGCCAGACGGGATCGAGCGCGATGCCCCACAAGCGCAATCCGGAGAAGTGCGAACGGATTACGGGCCTCGCCCGCGTCCTGCGCGGCTACGCGGTGACCTCGATGGAGAATGTCGCGCTGTGGCACGAGCGGGATATCAGCCACTCGTCGACGGAGCGGATCGTCTTCCCCGACGCCTGCCTGGTGCTCGACTACATCCTCGACCTGTTCACGGGGATCATGGACCGGCTCGTCGTCTTCCCGGAGAACATGCGCGAGAACCTGGAGCGTTCCTTCGGGCTCGTCTTTTCGCAGCGTGTGCTGCTGGCGCTGGTCGAGACCGGTCTCGGCCGCCAGGAGGCCTACGCGATCGTCCAGCGCAACGCGATGGAGGCCTGGCGCACGCGGCGCCAGTTCCTGGACCTGCTCCTCGCTGACGCTGAGGTGACTTCACGCCTGCCGGAAGGGGAGCTCCGAGCGCTGTTCGACTACGGCTACTATCTCGTGAACATCGGCGCCACGTTCGATCGGCTCGGCCTGTGACGCTGCCCGAATCGCCGCCCCAATCCCTTCCAGCTCCAGCTCCAGCGCCGATGGGAATGCCGAGCCCGGCCAGCCTCGCGAGAGATTGCTGGCGGATGGTGAGGCGCCACCCGCGAGAGTCGATCCTGCCGCTGCTGGTCATCGAAGCGCCAGTCGCCGCCGTGCTGAGTACGGTGGCGACCGTGTTCTTCCTGACGGCCTTCAAGGATGAGCCGTTCCGCGCTTCCCTGGCGCTCGTCAGCTCGAACGACGCCCGTAGCGTGATCTTTCTGCTCGCCGTCCTGTTCGCCGTTCAGGCGCTGTTCACGCAGGTGGCGCACGGTGCGATGGTGGTCTCGGTCGCGGGCGTCCTCAGCGGGAAGCCGAAGTCGCTGACGGAATCGCTCGACGTCGCCTTCACGCGGATGGGGAGCCTGATCGTCCTGGCGCTGATCATCATGGCCGGGGCGATCGTTGGGGTAGGGAGCATCGTCCTGATCCCGCTCGCGCTCTTCCTGGCGCTTCGTCTGGCGCTCAACTTCGAGGTGATGCTGCTCGAAGGCGCCGGGCCGCGGATGGCGTTCGTCCGGTCGTGGGCGCTGATGCGGGGGAACGTCCTGCGCTTCCTCGGGGCGCTGCTGCTGACGGCGTTAATGGCCCTGATTCCGTTCGCCGCCATTAGCGCGCTGGCCGCTATCGAACCGGGCAGCCGGACGCTGTCGATCATCGTCGTGGGCGTCTTCGCCGTCGTTCAGGCGGTGCTGATGACCCCGGTCATCGCGCTTCTCTCGTCGCTTACGACGATCTACTATTTCGCGCTTCGGAGGAACACCACGTGACTACTATCCTGCTTGAATCCGACCTCCCGAACCGTGCCCACCGGGGCAAGGTGCGGGACACTTACGACCTCGGCGAACGCCTGCTGATCGTGGCGACGGACCGGATCTCGGCCTTCGATGTCGTCCTGCCGAACGGAATTCCGGGCAAGGGCGAAGTCCTGAGCCGTCTCTCAGCCTGGTGGTTCGAGCGGATGAAGGCCGTGGTGCCGAATCACTTCATCGCGCTGATCACCGCGGAAAACGCGAAGGACGTTCCTCTGCCCCTGGACGAACGCTACTACGGCCGCTCGATGCTCGTCCGCAAGGCGAAGCGGCTGGACGCCGAGTGCATCGTCCGCGGCTATCTCTCCGGCTCCGGGTGGAAGGAGTACCAGCGTTCACAATCGGTCTGCGGGATCCCGTTGCCTGAGGGCCTGCGGGAGTCTGCCCAGCTCCCGGAAGCGATCTTCACGCCATCGACGAAGGCGGACATCGGCCACGACGAGAACATCGACTTCGAACAGCTCACGGAGATCGTCGGCGAAGACGCAGCGAACGCGATGCGGGTACGATCGCTCTCCACCTACGGGTACGCCGCCGCCGTCGGGCTCGAAAAGGGCATCATCATCGCCGATACGAAGTTCGAATTCGGGATCTGGAACGAAGAGGTCATCCTCATCGATGAGGTCCTCACGCCCGACAGCAGCCGCTTCTGGCCCGTGGAGGGCTACCGCGCCGGCGGCAGCCAGCCGAGCTTCGATAAGCAGCCGGTGCGCGATTGGATGCAGGCGACCGGCTGGAAGGATGGCATGCCCGCTC
>JANMTH010000317.1:0-3226 GCA_031390305.1 Thermoflexaceae bacterium | reverse complement strand
AAGCCGGATAGGCCTCACGGTCAGAGCGGCCCCTCGGCCGCCAGCAGGCGGCCAAGCAACCGCTCGGCGCTGCCATCGAGCGGGAAGAGACGGCCTTCGGCGGCGCCCCGCGCGAGCTCCAGACCGCGCCACGCTTGGGCCACCACCTCCTCCGGGTAGCCCATCGCGAGCCGGTTCCGTTCGAACTCCTCGACGTCGCGGACGCGGTAGGTGAAGTCAGGTTCGAGGATCAGGTCGATCTCCAGGTCGATGTACGTGACCGCCCTGCCCGCCCGGCTCGCGGGCAGCGCGACATCGCAATGCGCCAGCTCAAAGCGCCCGAGCTCGTCGTAGAACAGCCACCAGGTGGTTGGGAGCGTCACCGAAACGTACGCCAGCATCTGCGCCGGACCGTTGGCCGGATGGCCATCCTTCAGCGTCTCGTGCCGGTCCCGCCGATGGTGGACCACCAGCCAGCCCTCCGCCGTCGCATCGACGAGGTCGCCCTCGCTCTCGCGCTTCAGCCGTCCGTCGTACTTGCGTTTGAAGATCCGGACGGGGTTAGGCATGGCGGCTCTTCCAGCCGCCCTCCAGCCGCGCGCCCACGGCCTCGCGCAGTTCGCGCGTCTCCGGGAAACGCCCATGCGTCTTCGTCGAGAAGACGGACTCGCCATCGACGCTCACCTCGAAGACACCGCCGCTGCCCGGGACCAGCGTCACCCCCGCGATCGCGTCGCCGAACGTGTGCAGCAACTCCTGGGCGACCCAGGCCGCGCGCGCCAGGAAGTTGCACTTCTGGCAGTAGGTGACGGCGACCACCGGGCGGGACGGTTCATCCATGCCGGACATCCTAACGGTTCAACGCTCAATAGCCGTGGCTGTCCCAGAGCAGGTCGCCCTTGCCTTCCAGCTTCGCCTGGTAGCGGCTGGCGACGAAGAGCAGATCGCTCAGGCGGTTCAGGTACGGCACGACGAACTGGCCCACCTCCTCTACCCGCGAGAGTGCGATCACGAGCCGTTCCGCCCGCCGGCAGACGGTCCGGGCGACGTGGAGCTGGGCCGCCGCCACCCCGCCGCCTGGAAGGATGAAGCTTTTGAGCGGCTCCAGCTCTTCGTTCCAGCTGTCAATCCAGCCTTCGAGCTGGTCTACGTGGCGCTGTTCGATTCCCGGCACGGCGAACCGCTTCTTATCCTCCTCCAGGATGCAAAGGTCCGATCCGACGTTGAACAGGACCTGCTGAATGATGAAGAACTGGGGCCGCAACGATTCGTGCAGACCGGCCGAAACAGCGACGCCGAGGACGCTGTTCAGCTCATCGACGGTGCCGTACGAATCGATCCGGAGCGAATCCTTGGCGACCCGCTGGCCGCCGCCGAGGGCCGTCGAGCCGTCGTCGCCGGCGCGGGTGTAGACGCGGTTGATGTGAACCATGCCAGAAGCGTACCAAGTCTCGAGTATCGAGTCCCGAGTCCCGAGTCCCGAGTCTCGAGGTCCGAGGTCCGAGGTCCGGCAGAACCGCGAGTGGCAACGAGCGGCCACGCCAGAGACGAACGGTGCTCGACCTGCGTGCCCCGCTCACGTGAACGCATCCGACCCTCGGCCTTTGGCCCTTGGCCGCAACTCGGCCACAATACGGCGGGCGCTCCTGCGCCGCTGGTGAACGCTCATGGCCGATGCTCCCGCTCGTTGCCTTCGCTGCTACTTCGTGTTGACGGCGCCGCCCTACCTCATGGCCGGCCGCCCATACTGCTGCCAGAGCTGCTCTGTCGGCTCCGCCTGCGAACACCAGGGCATTCGCCGCTCGGCGAACTGGCGGCGCTACGATTCGATGTTCGACCGCTTCCGCGAGTCCGCCCGCGCCTCCACCCCATACGAACCGCGAGGGCGTTCGTGAGCGCCGAAGCCGGAACCCCCGGCCTCGCCCCCTACCAGGTGCGCGCCCGCAACGGCGCGGCCGCTTCCGAAAACAAGATCCACGACAACGAGGTCGCCCGGCAGTACGGGTTCGCCGGTGGCCTCGTGCCCGGCGTCACCATCTACGCATACATGACCCGCCCGGCACTCGAACGCTTTGGCCCGGATTGGCTCTCCCGCGGAACGATCTCGGCGCGCTTCGTCAAGCCGTTTTACGAAGGCGAGCTGGTCACCGTCCGCACGAGGGACGCGGGCGCCGGCCGCATCGAACTGGAAGCCGTGAACGAAGCTGGCGAAGTCTGCGCCACCGGCGCCGCCTCGCTCCCCGAGACGTCCGGCGAGGCGCCCGCCCTGCTTCGCGAAGAATCGCTTCCGCCGCGGAAGGCGCGGCCTCCCGCTTCAGAGGCGGCCTTCCGCCGGACGCCCGCGCTCGGGACGTTGCGATTCGCCTTCGATACTGGTGCCCCGGCGGCCGTCTTCCTCGACGAGATCGCGGACACACATCCGCTCTATCGTGGCCCCGGCGCCCCCGCTCACCCCGGCTATCTCATTCGCTACGCCAACACCGTCCTCGTTGAGAACGTCGAGCTGGGCCCCTGGATCCACGTTTCGAGCGATTCGCGCCACTTCGGTACGATCGGCCACGGCGAGTCGTTCAGCGTCCGCGCCGCCGTGACCGGCCTCTTCGAACGTAAGGGCCACCGCTTCGTGACGCTCGACGTGCAGGTCGTCGCGGGCGCCACGCGAGTCGTCTTGAGCACCGTTCATACGGCGATCTACGACATCCGCAAGGTGGCCGCTTCGTAGCCGGAGCGCTACCGTTGTCCACACCAGCTTTACTGGCGGAGGAGCCATTCATGGCGCTGTACGAATACGCCTGCGCGGCCTGTGGGACACGGACTGAGAAGCGGATGCCGATGGCCGACGTGCTCCAGACAATCCCCTGTCCGAAGTGCAAGAAGGTCGCCAGGAAGGTCATCGGCGGGTTCGCCGTTGTGGGCGTCTCCGATGCTTCCGTGGGAGACGGTCCAGCCCCCTGGGACGACGACGGTGGCGACAGCGACGCTGGAATGGACGCCGGTGGCGGGATGGATTTCGGGCACGGCCACAGTCACGGCCCCGGTGGTCACTCGCACTGATCCTGCCCTCGTTCGTCGTCTCCCGTCATCCGGTTACTCGCCGAAGGCGAAGTCCGCGGCGAGGCAGTCCTTGTTCGCCGCGGCCAGCGTATCCAGCCGGGCGCTCACGTCCTCGGGCGCATCCTTCAGCGTGAGCGATTCGAGGGCGGAGATGTCGCCGTCCTTGAGGCCCTTCGCCGCCTTCTCCAGGTTG
>JANMTH010000143.1:0-19826 GCA_031390305.1 Thermoflexaceae bacterium | reverse complement strand
CGTCTATTTTGACAACGTCGGCGGCCAGATCCTCGATAGCGTCCTCAGCCAGATCGCGATGCGCGCGCGAGTCGTCCTCTGCGGCGGAATATCCAGCGGCTATACGGAAGACGCGGTCCCCTATGGCGTCAAGAACGTCATGAACCTCGTCATCATGCGCGCGCGGATGGAGGGCTTCATCATCGTCGACTACTTCGGCCGCTTCGCCGGGGCCGCTGTGGAAATGGCGGGCTGGATGGCCGCCGGCAAGCTCAAGTCTCGCGAGCAGATCGTCCAGGGCCTCGAGCGCTGCCCGGACGCCTTGAACATGCTGTTCACGGGAGGAAACACGGGCAAACTCCTGGTGCAGATCGGCCCTGAGCCCGGCGCCGGGGCGTAGGAGGATACGCGGATGAGGTTCATCATCTACGGCGCCGGAGCTGTCGGCGGAGTAATCGGCGGGCGCCTCTTCGAACACGGTCACGATGTCGTGCTCATCGCCCGCGGCGCTCACCTCGCGGCCATCCGCGAGAACGGCCTCACAGTGCTCTCGCCCGCCGGCTCGGTGACGGTCTCCGTCCCGGCCGTTGGCGCCCCACGTGAGGTTGACTTTCGCAGCGGCGACGTCGTTATCCTGGCGATGAAGACCCAGGACACCGAGCCGGCGCTCGCCGAACTGCTGGCCGCCGCCGGAGACCAGGTCCCGGTCGTCTGCGCCCAGAACGGCGTGGAGAACGAACGGCGCGCCGCCCGCCGCTTCGCGAAAGTCTACGGCATGCCGGTCCGCTTACCGGCGACGCACCTGGAGCCCGGCCTGGTTCAGGCCGACTCCTCGCCCTGGAGCGGGGTTCTCGATATTGGCCGCTACCCGGACGGGATCGACGAAGTCGCCATCGGCGTGACCGCGGCCCTCGCCGCATCGACCTTCAGTGCCACGGCGGAGCCGCGCGTGATGAGACATAAGTACCAGAAACTACTGATGAACCTCGGCAACGGCATCGATGCCGCGCTCGGGTCGTCGGGTGGCGGCCGGGACCTAGGACGCCGGGCGCGGGAAGAGGCGCTCGCCTGCTACGCCGCCGCTGGAATCGATTGCGCCAGCGACGAAGAGGACAGGGTGCGCCGCGGTTCGTTCATCCAGATCGGCGAAATTGGCGGACAGCGGCGCAAGGGCGGCTCCACCTGGCAAAGCCTGGCGCGCGGCCGTCCGGATGTCGAGGTCGACTACCTGAACGGTGAGATCGTCCTCCTCGGCCGCCAGCACGGAGTCCCGGCGCCGGTCAACGCCGGCCTCCAGCGCGTCGCCAACCGGTTAGCGCGGGAGGGGGCCGCCGCCGGAAGCATGACCGAAGCGGAGTTGGTGCGGGAAGTGCTGGGCGGGCCGTAGCTCCCGCCCTACTTCCCCTTCCCCCGCAGGCGGGGGTCGAGCACGTCGCGCAGGCCGTCGCCCAGGAGGTTGATCGCGAACACCGTTACGATGATCGCCAGGCCGGGGACGAGGGCCAGCCGCGGCGCCACCTCCCACTTCGCCGCGCCGCTATTGATCATGTTCCCCCACGTCGCCTGCGGGATGCGGACCGAGAGCCCGAGATAGCCAAGGGCTGCTTCGATGATGATCACCGTGCCGACCGTGATCGACGTGATCACGATGACCGGCGCGAAGGTGTTCGGGAGAATGTGCCTGAAGACGATGCGCGCCGGCGACCCACCGATGGATCGAATCGCCTCAACGAACATCATCTCCTTGAGCGTGAGCACAGCGCTCCGCACTACCCTCGCCGTCCCCGGCGCCACGAAGATCGAGATCGCGATGATCACGTTCCGAAAGTTCTGGTCGAGCGTGGAGGCGATGACCATCAGCAGGATCAGCGGCGGAAGTGCCATGATCGCGTCCATGATCCGCTGGAGCACGAGATCGACGACGCCTCCGGCGTAGCCGCTGACGAGGCCGAGGAATACACCCATCCCAACGCCGAGCAGCGTTGCGCCGAGCCCGGCCCCGAGCGAGATCCGGCCGCCATGAAGCAACCGGCTCCACGTGTCACGGCCGAGTTCGTCGCCGCCCAGTGGGTGCTCCCAGGTCGGCGTGGCGAGCCGGTCGGACAGGTGTTGCTCGTTCGGCGCCTGCGTCTCAAGGACGGGCGCCAGGATCGCCAACAGGGAGACGAGGATAAGCACTACGCCCGAAGCGGCGGCCAGCGGCTTTCGGCGGGCGAAGCTGGCACACCAGCGCACCCAGCCCGGAAGGGCCGGTTCGGGGGGCGGAAAGTAGGCTTCCTGGGGGATTGCAGTCATTGGGCGCTCCTAGCCGTACCTGACCCTGGGGTCGATCCAGCCATAGGAGATATCGACCAACAGATTCGTAAACACGACGATGGCGGCCGCGATGAGAGCGCAGCCCTGCACCTGCGTGTAGTCCCGGTTGTAGATCGCCTGGAGCGTGAGCCGCCCCATTCCCGGCAGGAGAAACAGCACCTCCAGCAGCAACGCGCCGCTGAAAACGAATGCCGCCTGGTTCCCGATCACTGTAACCACCGGAATGAGGGCGTTCCGCACCACGTGGCGCGTGATCACGATCCGCTCCGTGAGGCCCTTCGCCCGGGCCGTCCGTGCGTAGTCCTCGTGGAGCGCTTCGAGCACGGTCGAGCGGGTCATCCGCATGATCGAGGCCGCGATCCCAAAGCCCAGCACGAGCGCCGGGATCCACATCATCTTCAGGTTCCCGATCGGGTCTTCTTCGAACGGAATCCAGCGTTTGGGCGGTGCATAGCCCAGATACTTGCTTCCGTAGACGATGATGATGATCCCGAGCCAGAACTGGGGCACGGAGAGCCCGATCAGCGAGAAAATGCGGATAAAGTAGTCGAGCGGGCCATCTTTCGAGACGGCCGAGAGCACCCCGAGCGGGATCCCGATCAGCAGTGCCGCAGCCATCCCGAGGATCGCCAGTTCCAGCGTGATCGGCATCGCGTCGATGATCCGGCTGCTCACCGAACGGCCGGTGAAGATCAGCGATTCGCCCATGCTCCCATCGAAGATGTCGCCCACCCAGCGCACGTACTGGACGACGATCGGGTCGTCGATCCCCATCTTGTCGCGGAGTTCGGCCATCTGGTCGTCGGGGATGCGGCCCGTCTCGCCAAGCTTCACCAGGAGTGCATCGCCCGGGAGCAGGTGCATCATCATGAACACGAAGATGCTCACGATGACAAGCACGATGAAGGCCGCGAGCGTGCGGCGGATGATGAAGTCACGCATGAACGGAAGGCTCCTCGCGGCCAGCGTTGGCAATGTGCGAGGGACGGTGGTAGGAGCACCGTCCCTCGCACAAAGGAGGGGAATGAACGGAACTAGGTTGTCCGGCGGTACGCCATATCGACGCCGACGGAGCCCCAACCCAGCGGGTTCCAGGCGGCCTCGGTATCGACGAGATTGAAGAAGTTCGGCCGGCGGACGTTGATCTTGTACGGGGTGATCAACCAGAGGCGCGTCACCTGGTCAAGATCGTAATCCATGAACTCCTTGACGATCTTCTGCCGTTCCTTCTTGTCGAACTCCTCCCGCTGCTTGACGGCGAGAGCGTCGATCTTGTCATCCTTCACGAAGTAGTAGTTCTTCACCGACTTCGAGTGGAGGGCGTGGTAGCAGAAGGTGTCGGGGTCCATACCCGGGCCGAGGAGGCCCGAGCCCGCGAGGTGCTTGTACTTGCCGCCGTAGAACGTGCTGACGATCGTGGCGATGTCCTGTGGGGCGTCGATCTTCGTCTTCACGCCCTGGGCGTTGAGCATGCCCGCCGCCGCGCTCCAGACTTCGAAGTTCGCCCCCGCGAACGCCTGCATGAAGAAATCGACTTCGAGGTCCTTCACTCCGGCGGCGTCCATGAGCGCCTTCGCCTCCTTGGGGTCGAACTTGTTGTACTTGCCGAGTTCGTTCGACTCCCATGGCCACTCGCGGTCGAAGAACGTCCAGTCCTGTCCATAGCCGTAGCCGGCCATGCCCTGGTGCAGGTTCTCGATGATCGAATCGCGGTCGATCATCAGCGAGAGGGCGCGGCGGACGCGCGGGTCCTTGAGCGGGCCACCGTCCTGGCGCATCGCGATGTACGGCTGGAAGCTCGGTGGCGGCGTCGTTACCTGCGTCACCGAGTCCGGGTCCGTCTCCATCACCTGGAGCCACTTCTCTTTGCTGTCCGGATAGTAGTGGTCGAAGTTCTTCGCCCGGTACGCGGCCAGCGTCTGGGCCGGGTCCGTGATGTAGGTCGTCTCGATGGCGTCGAGGTACGGGAGCTGCTTCCCGTTGGTCGGGTCCTTGCGGAAGTAGTTCGGATTCTTGACCACGCGGTAGCCGCCGTTGTCCTGGACCTTATCGAGGAGGAAGGCGCCCGTGCCGATCGGCTTCTTGGCGAGCCCGTCCGATGATTCCTTCTGCTCCCTCGAGAAGATCCAGTGGAAGGGAGTCCCCAGCGAGCTCAGGAAGTAGGCCGCGGGCCGTGAGGTCGTGAACTTCACGGTGTACTTGTCCACGGCCTGGATCTTATCGACCTGCTCGTACGTCGGGCCCTGAGCCGGCGACTTGCGGTAGGCCTCGCTCGCGTAGACCACGTCCTCGGCGGTCATCTCGCGGCCGTTCACGGGCGGCAGGTTCTGGAACTTGGTGCCCTCGTGCAGCTTGAAAACGTAGGTGAGGTTGTCCGGCTGCTCCACGGTCTTCGCCAGGCCTGGTTCGTACTCCATGAAGTTCGGGTTCTTCAGCGAGTCGTTGACCTTGATCTGCCAGAGCTGGTTGTGAGCGAACATGTAGGAGGCCATCAGTCCGCCGTTCGCCCCTGTCGGGTCCCAGTCCGGGAGGCTGACGAACCAGTAGCGGAGCGTGCCGCCGTACTCAGGGCCCTTCTTGTAGCCGTCCAGATTCTTGAAGCGGGAGCCGGAGAACTTGCTCCGCATGTCCTCCAGAGTCAGCTTCTTGAGATCCGAGAGCTTGGTTGGGACGCTGGTATCGCCGCTCCCACCTCCACCACCACCACCGCCCGAATCCTTGTCGTCGTCCCCGCAACCGACGAGCGCCAAGCCAGCGGCGCCCGCGGCGGCCGCTGAGGCCCCGGCGAGCACCCGCCTCCGTGTGAGCTGCGTTCGGTTCAGGTTGGTCCAGTAGTTGTTCGGCATGGCACGGTTCCCTCCTGCTGCTGCTGAAGTTCGGAGTCGAGTATTCCGTGTAACCGATAGCTGCGTTCGACGTAATTGATGAGTTTCACAGCAACGGCTGGCCCCGAAATTCGGGCGAAGAATAGTCTCGCGCCGATCCGATGTCAATACCGTTCGTCGGACGTGAACCAAATAGGCCATGCTGGACTCTTCGGAGCCAACGGCCGAGGTCGTTATGTTGGACGGGACATATTGCGATGTTCGGCCGTTCACGTAGGATGACACTGCAAACCCCGGGCCTCCATATGCCCGGCGCAGGAGTGTACCCAAGACCATGGCTGACCTCGCAGAAAAGGGTTACAACGGCAAGCTACTGAACGTGAATCTCACCACCGGTGAGATCACGGTGGAACGCCCCGACGAATCGCTCTACCGCCAATATCTCGGCGGCTATGGCATCGGCGCCCGCATGCTTTGGGACCGTGTCCCGGCCGGCGCCGACGCAATGGGCCCCGAAAACATGCTCGGCATGTTCCCCGGCCTCCTCACAGGCACGCCCCTCTTCGGCCAGCGCTGGCAAGTCGTCTGCAAGAGCCCCCTCACCGGTGGCTGGGGCGATGCCAACTGCGGTGGCGACTTCGGCGGCCAGCTCAAGCTCGCCGGCTGGGACGGGATCATGTTCTTCGGCAAGGCCGAAAAGCCCGTCTACCTCGTCATCGACAACGACAAGGTTGAACTCAAGGATGCCAGCGACCAATGGGGCCAGCTCGCAATCGTGAACGAAAAAGGCCTCAAGGAGCGTCACGGCAAGAAGGCGAGCATCGCCAACATCGGTCCGGCCGCCGAAAAGCTCTCCCTCATCAGCGGCGTCTGCAACGACCATGGCCGCCTCGCCGCCCGTTCCGGCGTTGGCGCGGTCATGGGCTCGAAGAACCTCAAATCCGTCGTCGTCCTCGCCGACCGCAAGATCATTTCCCAGACGCCGGAGACGATCAAGATGCTCCGCGCGAACCTCGACGACTTCATCAAGCCGCTCAAGGACTTCTTCCACACCTTCGGCACCACCGGCATCACCGCCGGCAGCGCCCTCAACGGCGATTCGCCCGTGAAGAACTGGGGCGGCGTCGGCATCGTCGATTTCCCGAACGCCAAGGCGATCGACGGCGGTTCGACGATCAACCCGAAGATGGAGAAGTCGTACGGCTGCTGGCACTGCCCGATGGCCTGCGGCGCCGAATCCGTCGAATCGACCAACGAAAAGTACCCCTACCCGCGCCACACCCACCGTCCCGAGTACGAAGCGATGGCCGCTTTCGGTACGATGAACCTGGTGGCCGACCCCGACGCCCTGATCTATGCGAACCACCTCTGCAACGAGTACGGCTTCGACGTGATCAGCGCCGGCGTCGCCATCTCCATGGCGATCGAGTGCTACGAAAGCGGGATCATCACGCGTGAAGACACCGACGGCCTCGAACTGAAGTGGGGCGGCGATGAAGCCGTCATCGAAATGCTCCACCTCATGGGCCAGCGCAAGGGCATCGGCGATATCTTCGCCGATGGGGTAAAGGTCGCGGCGGAACGCCTCGGCCACGGCGCCGACGCCTTCGCCATGCATATCGGCGGCCAGGAGCTCCCGATGCACGACCCGAAGCTCCAGCCGGAATACCACACCACCTACAAGCTCGATCCGACGCCGGGCCGCCACACCCAGTACGAAGGCAACAAGCGCCTCGGGAAGGTTCCCCCGGCGCCCACGAGCTTCAAGGACTACGCGAATCGCGGCGAACACCACAAGGGCGCCAGCGAGTACATGCACGTCGTCAACGCTGGCGGCATGTGCCAGTTCATCATGATGGCCGCGAACACGGCCAACATCCCGAGCTGGTTCAACGCCGTCACCGGCTGGGACATGGACCTCGACGAAATCATGGGCGTGGGCGAGCGCATCTCGAACCTGCGCATGGCCTACGAGGTCCGCGAAGGCGGTAACCCACGGCAGCGGCCCGTACCCACGCGCGTCAGCGGTGTGACCACCGAAGGCACGAGTTCCGGGCCACTCCAGGGCGTCAAGCTCGACACCGAACTGCTTGAGACCGACTTCCTCAAGGCCTGTGATTGGGACGTGGATACCTGCAAGCCATCGAAGGCGAAGCTCGTAGCCATCGGCCTGCCCGAGGTCGCCGCCGCCCTCCATTGAGCGGACGGTAACCAGCACCCAGTACGAGAGGGGGCCGCGCAAGCGGCCCCTCTTTCGTGGCAGCGACGAGGTCTCGGCGCGGTCCTGAGCGACGGACCATGCCGGTGACGCGCTGGCTGGCCAGAGTCGTCGTCGCGCCGCCAACGCACTATCATCGAACGATGAACGGTCGAAACCATGTGATCGCGGTCCTCGCCGAGCACCTCGTCGAGATCCGGGCATTCGGTGTGCGAGAGATTGCGCTCTTCGGTTCGACGGCGCGCGACGAAGCGCGCCCAACAAGTGATGTCGATCTTCTCGTGGATTTCGAAGGCGTTCCGACGTTCCGCCAGTTCATGGGCTTGCGCTGTTACCTCGAGGACCTGCTCGGCCTACCGATCGACGTCGCGGACCGCGAGGCCGTGAGACCACCCTTCCGTTCCGGCATCGAAAGCGAAGCGCGCCGCGTCGCGTGAGGACCTCGTGTGGCCGGCCGACATCCTGGAGAGCCTCACGCAGGATCTTTGGCCGAACCAAGCACGGGCAGCAGCGCCTCCAGCACGCCGTTCGCCATCCGCCGCTGGCCCAGGTCCGTCATGTGAATCCCATCGACATCAATGCACGCCTCCCGTCCGGGGTGGCCATCGCCGTCCAGGGCGCGGTCGCGGTCGGCCCAGGCGAAGTGCTGGGCGGTAGCCGCCTTCCGGACTTCTTCGTTGAACGCGACCACGATCCCGGTTGAGGCGGGGAAGCGCCTGCGTGCATTCTTCCCGTATCGCGTTGTCGAGGCCACCACCACCTGCCGAAGGCCCTCGGCCCGCGCCAGCACCCGGAACGTCTCGCGGTATGAAGACACGAGTTCCTCCAGCGTCGTCGTTGGCGCCACACCAACGACGCGTTGCACGGCACGGTGCAGCGCGATGTACGCCGTTCGGCCAGGATGTCCGCCTCCGAGGAGAAGCCGATCGACCATCTCGCCCACGCGAATCACCGGGTCAGCGGCTCGCCCAAAGCGCTCTTTCAGGCGGACCGAGGCCATCGGCGCCGCGACCGCCACACACGATGCCGCCACAATCACGATCTGGGGCTGGAATCTCTCCACCTGTCGCCGCGCGTACTCCGCCGCGCCTGGCGCCTCGGCATAGAAGGGGCGGTCCGTAGTTTCGAGTGCGACGCCCGCCTGAGCGAGGACGTCGCGACGGACGTGTTCTGGCCAGGTCACGTGTCGATCGCCGGCTGTCCGCGTGTTGCTGTTACCGAGCACGAGGACGCGAAGCCCGCTCGCGCTCACCAGCTCGGCGCCAGCGGCGCACTCCCGGCGCCGTCCCAGGGCGCGAAGCTCCCGCCCGTCGTCTCGGCCACCAGCGGCGGCCGAAGGGCGATGAGCTCCTTGCCCCGCCCCGCTTCGTACAGTCCCTGAAATTGCTTCCGGGCCTGCTCCTCTGATTCGTGGACCGTCAGCCAGACGCCCACGTCCTCGCCGCTCGGGCCCTTCGTGGCGTACGGCCCTCCGGCCCTCACGACGCCTGCCTCGTCCCAGAGCTTCAGGATTTCGGCGGACCAGGCCCAGTACGCCTCTGTCTTCCCGGGAGCGATGGTGACGCGGACGACTCGCAAGTGCATGCGCGGTAGCGTGCATGGCCGGAACCGCCAGAGCAAGGGTTGCACACGTCGTGGGTTCGCCGGGGGCGGCAACGCCCAACGACGGCGAACCGTAACTCAGACGTGGAGATGTACCTCCGTCACCTCCCGAAATGGCGTATACTCGGGCATTGATCGGTAGAGGGCGCTTCTCGGCGCCCGACCGGGCCTGGACGTGCGCGGGCGGCTTCCCGCGGGAGATTTAACGAGCTTCATGCTAATTGTTCTGATCGTGGTCGGGGCCGTCGTTCTGGCCGTCATCCTTCTCATCGTCATCAGTGGTGCGCTCATCAACATCGGCGGCCAGGAAGTCGGCATTCTCGAACGGCGCTACTTCGGCCGAGGCCTCCCTGAAGGCCGCGTCATCGCAATGGAGGGCGAAGTCGGCATCCAGGCGAGGGTCCTCTCTCCGGGCCTCCACTTCCTCATCCCCTTCCTCTTTCGCGTCCGTAAGAGCCCGATGATCGTGATCGCCGAGGATGAAGTCGGGATCGTCGAATCGATCGACGGGCACGCTCTCGAGGCTGGCCGGATCTTCGCGCGCCGCGTTGCCGGCCACGATACCTACCAGGACGGCGAGATGTACCTGCGGAACGGTGGCCAGAAAGGCACCCAGATCGATGTCCTCCCGCCGGGCCAGTTCCGGATTAACACTTACCTCTTCCGCATCCGCGTCGAAAAGGCGCTGATCGTCGCCGCCAACCGGATCGGGATCATCACCGCCCGCGATGGCCAGGCGATGGAGCCGGGACGGCTGCTGGCGCGGAAGACCGAAGGCCACACCGCCTTCCAGGACGGCGAAGCCTTCATCCAGAACGGAGGCCAGCGCGGGCCCCAGATCGACCTCATCCTCCCCGGCCGCTACCGCCTGAATACGGACATGTTCAACGTCGATGTCCTTCCCGCCATGGTCGTGCAGGCGAACCAGGTCGGCCTCGTGACCGCCAAAGACGGCCAACCACTCCCCCAGGGCGAACTCGTGGCAGCCCGCGTCCAGGCCCATAACGACTTCCAGGACGCCGAAGCCTTCCTCCGCAGCGGCGGACAGCGCGGCCCCCAGTTCGACCTCATCAAGCCGGGCACCTACTACATCAACCCGCTCATGTTCGATGTCCAGCTCGACTCTGTCGCCGTCATCCAACGCGGCGAAGTCGCGGTCCTCGTTTCGAACGTGGGGCCGGAGCCGCAGATTGTCGATACTGACTCCCGGCTCGCGCCCTCCCAGGAACGGTACGTCGTTCCGACGGGCTTCCGCGGCATCCAGCGCGATGTCGCTGGCCCGGGCGTCTACTACCTCAACCGCTGGGCCTACATCGCGTATGTGATCCCGACGACGAACCTGACCGTCGACTGGGCCGAGGAAGCCCTGGGGCCCGAAACGGAGCCGGACCTTTCCGGCAAACGCGTCCAGCTCTTCAACCCCCTCTCCGTGATCAGCCGCGACGGCTTCGAAATGAAGGTCAGCGTCAAAGTCATCATCCGCGTGCGCCCCGATCAGGCCTCGCTCATGGTGGCGAAGATCGGGTCGGTAGAGAATCTCGTGGATCACGTCATCCATCCGATGATCGACTCCTCGTTCCGCAACCAGGCTTCTTCAACCGAAGCCATGGCCTTCATGCAGGACCGCGCCGTCGAACAGGAGAAGGCCGAAGTCCGGGCGCGTGAAGAGCTTGAGAGATACCACGTCGAACTCGTCCGCGTCCTTATCTCCCAGATCATCCTGCCCCAGGAGCTGATGTCGATTCAGACGCGCCGAGTTATCGCTTCCCAGCAGCAGACGATGTTCGTCGATCAGCAGAAATCGGAGCAGGAGCGCATCGCCACGGAGAACACGCGCGCCCAGGCCGACAAGCAGATAGAACTCGTCGCGGCCCAGATCGGCGTCCAGGTGGCCGAGCAGAACCGTCAGAAGACGGTCATCGAAGCGGAGGGCCGTGCCCGCGCGGTCGAACTGGAAGGCAACGCCGAAGGCACGAAGATCCGGGCCATCGGTGAAGCGACGGCCGAGGCCTACGACAAGCAGCAGCAGGCGGTTGGCCAGTCCAACCTCTTCGGTATCGAGGTAGCCAAGGCGATCGCGGCCGCGGGGTTGAAGATCACGCCGGATATCGTCGTTGGCGGCGGTGGGGGTGGCGGCGGAGACGCTGGCGGCCTCTTCTCCGCCTTCCTCGCCCAGATGCTCACTCGGCCTGGCGGCGCCCAGGGCCAACCACCGGCGAACGAACCGCGCGCCTGAGCTTCGGCGTCCGTGAGAAGCCCCGGCGCATGGCCGGGGCTTCTCCGCGCCGTCCCCGGCCGGCGGCTTTTCGAAGCCTATCGAATGCGGAAGACCGGCGACCGGCCCGCCAGACGTTCCAGTTCGGCCTGGTCGGGGCTGGCCGAGGCTCCAAAGTGGGTACGCGTTATCCCTCCCCAGCGATCGAGGTAGGCTTTGAGAATGGGCGGCTTCTCCGCCTCGACTAATTCCGTGACGACTATCGCGTCGCGCTTCCGCCCGAGCCGCAGTTCGCCACCTCCCTGTGCGCGCAGGTTCCGCACCCAGTGCGTCTCACCCCGCGGCGCGACGAGGTAGCGGGCGCCATCCATGGTGAGCGGGTTGACTGGCGTCGTGCGCCAGGCACCGGAGGACCGGCCCTGGACGGCAAGCACCTGCGCGCCGCTCAGGCTGATCCCGAGCTTCGCCGCCAGCGCGATCGCACCGTTGAGGACGTTCTTGACCACCCAGCCGGGCTTCTTGTACTCGGGCATATGGAACTCCATGAGCGTGATGCCTAACACTGTAAGTTTGCAGTCATCGGCCGTCAAGCCTTACGGTGTTAGGTGTGCCCACACCGTCACGTATCGACCTCGACGGCATCCTCAGCGAGTCCCGCGCCCTTCTCGAAGAGGGTGGCCCCGACGTCGTGACGATGCGTGAGCTTGCCCGCCGGCTCGGCGTCAGCGCGCCGTCTCTCTACTTCCACGTCCGCGGCCGCGAGCAGATCCTTGGTTTACTGATTCGGCGCGCGCTCGCCGAACTCGGAGACGATATGGCGGCGATCGACGTTGAATCCGACCCGGCGTCTGCCCTCCATCGGCTGGGCGATACGTACGCCAGCTTCGCCTTCGCGAATCCCCATCTCTTCGCTATCACCTTCGGCCCCTGCCCCGTTGGCGCCGCGCCCGACCTGGAATCCGGGGCGAAGGCGAGCGAGGCGCTGTTCCGGGCCGTCGCCGCAATCGATCCGGCAGCGGACGTCCTCGACCTCGCCCAGGCGTTCTGGTCGCTCGTCCACGGATACGCGACGCTGGCCCTCGCCGGGCAGTTCCGAATGGGCGGCGACCCGGCTCGCGCCCTCCATCGTGCGATTGCGTTGCTCGTGGTTGCCATAAGCGGCGACACGGGTAAAGAAGTAGGGAGATCCCTGAGTTCCTCCTGAGATTGATCACGTTACATTCACACAAACGATGCTGACCCTTAGCGGACGCCCCCAGCTTCTCGACTACCGAGGAGGTCCTGCTTGACCGACCCAGCACACCTGGCGGCGCTTGCCGTTGTCCAGGCCACGATAGACGCAGTGCACGCCCCCGTGGTCGTCGTGGAGGCGGATGCCCGCATCGCGCTGGTCAATATGGCGGCGCAGTCTGCCCTCGGCGTCACCTCCGCCGCTGTCCACGCCGTCCTCCTCCAGGACTTCGTCCCGGCTGGCGAATGGGCGGAGCTCATCCGCGTGGTCAAATGGCCAGGCGGCCAGGCCCGCCTGACGTGGCTAACCTCAGGCGGCGGACGACTCCTCGATTGGCAATCTTCGCTCCTGCCCCTGCAAGGGGGCGCCGTCGTCGTGCTTACCGCCCATCCGGCCGACCAGAATGCCGGCGAGGACACGCGGAAGATCAAGGAGCGCCAGATGCGCGCCCTCGTCGATGCCGTCCCCGCCTTGCTCTGGGTGGTTGATCGCGACGGAACCTGCCTCGTCGCCGGGGGCCGCGCGCTCGATCTGCTTCCCCCATCCGAACGCCCCACGGCGGGTGAAACGATCTTCAAGATGGGTTCGCGCTACCCCGAGTTCATCCGCAGCGTGCGCCGCGGCCTGACTGGCGAGGCGTTCTCTGAACCGGTAGAGCTGGTGGGCCGAACCTTCGAATCGCGGTACGAGCCGATTTTCGACGAAGACGGCGCGATGGCCGGCCTCGCCGGCGTGGCCACCGACATCAGCGAGCAGCGAAAGAACGAACAGGCGCTCATCCAGGCCCAGAAGATGGAGAGCCTTGGCACGATGGCCGGCGGTGTCGCCCACGACTTCAACAACCTGCTCACCGCCATCCTCGGGTTCGCGGGGATCGTCAAGCTTTCCCCCGGCCTCGACGACATGGACCGCGAGCACCTCTACCTGGTTGAGCAATCCGCCAGGCGAGGCGCCGATATCGCTGGCCGCCTGCTCGCCTTCTCTCGCGGTGGCCTCGCCCGCATCGTCCCGGTGGATCTCCGCGAGGTCGTGAGCGAGACGATCCGCCTCATCCAGCCGACCATTCACGATCGGGTCCGCGTCGCCTGGGAGATGCCTGTCGAGGACGTGACGATCGAAGGGGACTTCGGGCAGATCCAGCAGGCGCTTTTGAACATCGTCCTCAACGCCCGCGACGTCCTGATGGAAGGCGGCACCGTGAACATCCGGCTCGGCCGCCGGGACGGGTTCGCCTGCCTCGAAGTTCAGGACGACGGCCCCGGTATGGAACCGAATGTTCGGGCGCGGATCTTCGAGCCCTTTTTCACGACCAAGGCGCCGGGAAGTGGAACGGGCCTCGGCCTCTCCATCGCATACGGCATCGTTGAAGGCCACCACGGCCAGATAGAGGTCGATTCCGCGCCGGACAACGGAACCACCTTCCGCATGTTCTTCCCGCTCCTCGTGCAGGCGCCCGTTTCCCCGCTCGACCTCGACGCGGGCGATGGCGACCTCGTCCTCCTCGTTGACGACGACGACCTCGCGCGGCGCGCCACCGCCGCCGCCCTCCGCAGCGCCGGCTACAGCGTGATCGAGGTGTCCAACGGCCCGCTCGCCGTCGAAATGGTGACGGCCCGGCCGGGACGTTTCTCCGCGATGCTGCTCGACCTCGTGATGCCGGGGATGTCCGGCCGCGAGGTCTATCGCGCCGTCGCCGCGATCCGCCCGGATCTGCCGGTTATCGTCTGTACCGGCTATGCGCCCGCCGCCCATATCGATGACGCGATGAAACGCTCCATCGCCGGCCTCTTGCAGAAGCCGTTCACGCAAGAACGGCTGGTGGGCGCGCTTCGCACCGTCGGCGCCGAACCGGGCGGCCGTACACGAAAGGCCGTGGCCGCCGGACGCGGCTAGCGCCTGCCTTGCGAAAAGGCCGCAACAACTGATCGCGTCCCGCCGGATCCGCCACGAAGCGACGGCCGGCAACGCCTTTCCCCCATTTCCGGCATACTGTCGCCCGTGACGGCGATTCGCATGGCAACGGCGGAAGACGCGCTGGAACTCGCCCGGCTGCGCTTCGAGTTCCGCGCCGCCCATGGCCCCGTCAGCGAGGACGAGGCTGCTTTCGTGGCCCGCTGCACGCCGTGGATGCGATCGCGGCTCGATCAGGGCGGGACGTGGCGCGCCTGGGTGGTGGAGGTAGAGGGCGCGATCGCTGGCAACCTCTGGCTCCAGCTCATCGAAAAGATCCCGAATCCAGCGCTCGAACTGGAACTGCACGGCTACATCACCAACGTCTATGTTCGCCCGGCCGCGCGCGGGAAGGCGGCCGGCGAACGGCTCGTAGCCGCCGCGATGGCCTGGTGCCGCGAGCGGCGCGTCGATTCCGTCCTCCTCTGGCCCACGGACCGTTCGCGTTCGCTCTACGCGCGGCACGGCTTCGCCGTCCGCGACGACATTCTCGAGGCCGTGCTCGATCCCGGCCGCGAAGCGTCGAGGGACTGGTCGTGAGCGCGGACCCCGGTTGGGACCCGATTGTGGGCTTCGGCCTCGAACTCCGGCCCTGGGAGACCGCCCTGGCGAGGCAGGTGGCGAATTGGGGTGTCCGCGGCTTTCCCTACCATGCGTTCGATATGGCCGGCCTGCGCGAGCGCGGTGAAATCGCCCGCACCTTGCTTCGCCTCCGGCAGACCGCCTCCCAACGGCACATCATCGCCTGTGAAGGCGGGTTCGCCGTCGGCCGCGTCTCCGTAAATCTCGAAGACACGGCCGGACTCTACCTCTGGTCGGTGCACGTGCCACCGGAACACGAAGGCCGTGCCGTCTGCCGCCGCATGCTCGCGGCGCTCATGACCTGGATGGAAGCGAACCTCCCGAACCGCGACTTCGTTCTCATCTCGAACTCCTTCGCCACGCATGCCCACCGCGCCTATGAGGCCCTCGGCTTCCGCATCACGGAAACACGCTGGCAGTTCGATCGCGATGTCAGCAACGTCCTCTGGCGGGAGCCGGAACGGCGCGGAGAGCTCGCCACCCATGTTCGCTTCTCCAACGGACGTTGGGAGACGCGCGGCCACCTCTTCCGGCGGAAGCCCGGAGCGCCGATGGTGACCGCGCTCACTGCCCGCGTCACCATCGGTTAGCCGCGTTCAGCCGCCAACGGACGCGGCCAACGCAACGCGTCAGGGGATGTCGCGCCGCCGGGCATCCTTGGCGTATGGACATCTTCATTGGTTCTCTTGCGATGGTTGGCGCTCTCGGTGGTCTCGTGTTCTGGAGCCGCCCCGGCCGGCGGCCGGTTGGGTCGGGCGGGCCAGGGGTGCGCCGGCGCTGATCCGGCACGCCGCCGGGCGTACACTTGTGTCATGACGATCGGCCGGGGGATGGCCTTCCGCGGAGTATTGGCTGCCAGCGCTGTTGGACTGGTAGCCGTTGGCCTGGCACTGGCCGCTGATGGCGCCGGCGCCCCGCCCGCGTCATCGTCGCCCGGCCCCGCCGCGACGATTGCTGGCGCCGCCACCCAGGCGGCCGAATCCTCAGCATTCGAGGCCGCCACTCCCACCGCGGAGCCCCGGCTCGTCGCGAGCCCGCCGGTAGCGGCCCGGGACGATCCCAGCCCGGCGCCGACCGCACCTTTACTCACACCCCAACGCGCGCAACGAGTCGAGCCCGCCCTCGCGACCGCGCCGCCACCGGCCGCTCCAGTAGCGCCACCCGCTCCGTCCGCCGTCGTCACCGAACCCCCGGCGAGCCCGCTCGACCTGCCGAGGATGACCGAGAAGGCCGTTCTCGCCGCCGCCGCAGGGGTGCGGATGCCGACCGGCAGAACCTTCCGGGAATGCGTCGAGCTCCCTCCCGGCGGTGAGCCCTGGCCCCTCGCGATCCATCTCTACTACGCTGGCAAGGGCGCCTGGGTGATCGAAACGCACCTCAGCGAAGTCGGCCTTCTGTTCGACGAGGCGACCGAGACGTTCCGCGTGACGGGCTTCAACCCTCCGAATCCCGGCTGCGAGGCCTGAACGATTCGCCTTTGACAGCCCGCCCCGCTCCGCCCATCCTTCGTCGCCATGGCTGACACTTTTCTCGCCGTCCATACCGACGCTCCGCCGACCATGTCCTTCGAGATCGAGCGCGAGGTCATCGAAGGCGCCGGCGCCGCCCTCCGCCTCACCCGCTCCCGCTCCGAGGACGAACTCATCGAGAACGTCCGCGAGGCCGACGCCCTCCTTGTGCTCGGCGCACAGGTCACGCGCCGGGTGATGGAGAACATGCCGCGTTGCAAGCTCATCGTCCGCTACGGCGTAGGCCTCGACACCCTCGATCTCCCGGCGGCGACCGAACACGGGATCGTCGTCGCCCACTTCCCGGACTTCTGCATGCCCGAAGTGGCGAACCACGCCATCATGCTCCTCCTCGCCGCCGCGAAGAAGCTGACACTGCTCCAGCGCGTCATGCGCGAGGGCCGCTGGCGGGACGGAGCGTTGGGCCCCATGGGCTCTATCTGGGGCGAGACGCTCGGCCTCGTCGCCTTCGGAAACATCGCCCAGGCGGTCGCCCCACGCGCCCAGGCGCTCGGGATGAAGGTCGTCTCGTTCGACCCCTTCGCCAGCGATGAACCGTTCGCGCGGCTCGGTGTGGAACGCGTGCCCACGCTCGATGCCCTGCTCGAACAGTCGGACTACGTCTCCGTCCACACTCCCCTGAACGGGGATACCCACCACCTCTTCAGCACCGCCCAATTCGCCCGGATGAAGCCTTCCGCCTGCTTCATCAACACGGGCCGAGGGCCGGTGGTGGACGAACAGGCGCTCATCGCCGCGCTCCAGGGGGGCACGATAGCCAGCGCCGGCCTCGATGTCTTCGAGAAGGAGCCCCTCTCCCCGGACTCGCCGCTCCTGAAGATGGACAACGTCGTCCTCACACCGCACTCGGCCTCCTACAGCGACCTCGCCTTCGACACCATGAAGCGGCGGGTCGGCCAGGCCGTCGTGGACCTGATGCGGGGCCGCTGGCCGGAGATCGTAGCCAATCGGGGCCTGACGCCGAGAGCTTCCTTGCCCGCCGGTTGACCCTACGAGGCCGCGAGGGCGACGGCGAAACTCAGGCCCAGAACCAGATTGAGGCGCGCCGTTGCCTTCAGCAATGGGTTCAGCGCGGGCCCCGTTGTCCCCGTGAGCACGCCCCGCAGCGGCCCCACGGCCGCGGGGATGGAGACGAGGACGACGGCTCCGAGCCACGGCCTCTCGCCCGCCACTATCGCCGCGATGGCGACTCCGTAGGCGGTGGCGATGAGCAGCGCGTACCAGGTGCGCGTCAACCGGTCGCCGAACAGGACGGCGAGCGTCCACTTCCGTGCCAGGCGGTCGCCAGCGATGTCCCGCAGGTTGTTGACCACGAGGATCGCCGTCACCGTGCAGCCCACTGGTACGCCCGCGAGAAGTGCCAGCCCTGAGATCTCCTCCGCCTGAACGTAGTAGGCGCCCGCGACGGCCACGATCCCGAAAAAGAAGAAGGCGGCGGCATCGCCGAGGCCGTGGTAGGCGAGCGGGAAGGGCCCACCCGTGTAGCCGATCGCGGCCACGATACTCACCAGCCCAACGACCACGATCGGCCACCCTCCAACGTACGTCAGGTAGATCCCGGCCAGGAAGGCGAGCCCGACCGCCGTCCACATCGCCGCGAAGAGCTGTCTGGCCGTCAGCCAACCCGAGGACGAAGCGCGGGGCGGCCCGAGCCGCGTCCCTACCGTGTCGGCGCCGCGCTTGAAATCGAAGACATCGTTGGCGAGGTTCGCCGCGACCTGGAGGCAGACGGCCGCAAACAGCGCCGCCAGCGCCGGAAGGAGGTCGAACACGTCCTCACGGATCGCGACGGCGCTGCCAACGATCACCGGCGTGACTGAAGCCGTCAGCGTTGGCAGCCGTACAGCCAGCTTCCAGACCGTCAGAGAGTCCGGCCGGGGCCGGGCGGCGGCGGCCATCAGCCCCTCACCGCGAACAACGACTGGATTGCGCCCATCATCTGGGAGTCCTTTCGGAAGCGGATGAAGCCAGCCGCCCTGAACATCTCCGCCAGCTCATCCGCTGGCGGAAGGTACGTTACCGACTCCGGCAAGTAGCGGTAAGCCTCCCGATCGGAAAGCAATCCCCCGATCAGCGGCACAAGGCGATTGAAGTAGAGGCCGTGACCGGCCCGCACCATGGCGCACCCCGGCCGGTCGACTTCGATGACGCCGAACCGTCCGCCCGGTTTCAGCACCCGAGCCACTTCAGCGAGGACCGGGGGGATCGACGCGAAGTTGCGGAAGGCGAACCCGCAGAGGGCGACATCGAAGCCGCCGTCGCCGAACGGCAGGCGGAGGGCGTCGCCCTGAACGAACTGGCTGGATTCCTCGCCCGGGCCGTCGCCAGCGATCAGCATCCGGCGTGAGAAATCGAGGCCAACCACGCGCGCGCCCCGTGCCGCCGCCATCCGCGAAAAATCGCCCGTGCCGCAGGCCAGGTCGAGCACGCGGTCCGGCTGAGAAACGCGAAGGAGGCGGACCGCCCGCTTCCGCCAGCGGACATCCATACCCCCCGTCAGGAGGCGGTTCATCCGATCGTAGCGCGGGGCGATCCGGTCGAACATCCGCTGGACGGTCACGGGCTTCGCCTCGGCGCTGGGAAGGCTGGTTGGCACGAACGTACTCTCGCACGCCCGGCCGCAATGCGGGACGGCTGCGGGGGCACGGCCGTGAGCCCCCTCACGTCGGCCGACCCGGCTTACCGCATACCATGAGTGCAACGGCCGGGGCCGCGCCCGGAGCGCGCCGACGCCGAATCACCAGAAGGTATGCGACCTCTTCGTGACAACCAGCACACTTCGCCGGCATGTCGATTCGCGGCCCGAAGGGATGCCCGACGCCGCGCCCCGCCCACGCCTGGTCTCGGTCCCGCTCCCACGTGAGCTCCTCGCCAGAATCGAATCGATGGGCGCGGAAGAGCTCCGCTCACGGGCATCAGTGCTCTGGGAACTCCCCGCCGGCGGGACAGCGCTCTTCGGCTTCGGCAACGCGCTCACGCTCCACGGCGGGCGCACATCCCCGCTCGCCGACGCCGCCACCCGTCTCCGCTCCGTCATGGCCCAATCCCTCGCCCTCCCGCTGGCCCCCCAGGCGCGGCCCCGGTTCTTTGGCGGCGCGCGGTTCTCCCCATCCGGCACGGTCACCGACCCGGCCTGGGAGGCGTTCGGCGGCTGGCGGCTTACGGTGCCCTCGGTCCTCGTTGCCTTTTCCGGCGACACTATCGAGGGAAGCCTCACGCTCCTGGTTTCAACCGACTGCCAGGACCTCGATCGGCTCGCCGCTGAAGCCCTGGCGGCCCCTTTCGCGGCCCCGCCGGTAGCGGTCCCCTCCCGGGCGAGCGGCGTCTGTCCGCCGCCGGCTTCCGATTGGCGGAGCAAGGTCGCGACGGCGCTCCGCGA
>JANMTH010000236.1:0-3112 GCA_031390305.1 Thermoflexaceae bacterium | reverse complement strand
GCCCGGTTCGGCCGAGTTGAAGGCCTGGGGCCGCGCCCGCCGTCCCGATGTCGTCATCGAGACGGTCGGTGGGAGCGCCGACACCCTCGCCGAGGCCTTCCGCCTGGTGCGACCCGGTGGCACGATCCTCGCCCTCGGCGTCTTCACCGGCCACGCCCAGATCAACGGCTTCCGGCTCGTCAACGATGAGATTCGGCTGATTGGCTCCGTGATGTACGGCCGTGCCGGGAGCGCCTCGGAGTACGCCGTCGCGGTCAACGAGATGCCCCGCTTCAAGGCCGAACTCTCCCTCCTCCAGACCCACTCCTTCGGCCTTGGCGATGCCGAGAAGGCCTTCGAGACGGCGCTCGATAAGACCCAGGGGGCGATGAAGGTGGCCATCCGCGGCGTCTGAGACCTCGCCGCGGAATGCCCGGTTCGCCGCGACCTGCTACGATCGTTCGGCACGCAGGGGTGTAGCTCAGTTGGTAGAGCAGTGGCCTCCAAATCCACCGGTCGCGGGTTCAAGTCCTGCCGCCCCTGCCAGACTCAATTCTGAATCTAATTTAGTCATTGCTGATCTAACTACCGTCAGGAGACGTGACGACGGGACTCGTTCCAGACCGCTGGACTCGTTAAGCCCGCCCGAAGGGCGATTACAGTCTTCTCGTCAGTTCGTCTGCCAGACGATGGCTGACTCGCCGGCGCTGTTGAATGACGCCGCGCCGTGGGGCGGACGGTTCCGGGCGCCAATCGACTCGCTATGCGCCGTAGCGTTCGCGGGTTCCGAGCCCCGCGAGATCTGGATCTGGCTCGTCTCTGCGCGCTGGTAGATATCGGAGCCGGTCTCGTTGTTCGAGGTGTCGGACCAGGTGATCACCGCTCCCGCGATTCCAGCCTGGCAACGCACCTGGGTCCGAGCAACTGGCACCGATACCTGTGGCGGTGGGGTATCGGCCTGCACGAGCCGGTGGCTTGGCCGAGCCATACTTCGTTTCGCTGGCGAGTCGCGATGAGTGGATTTCGTTGGAACAAGAACCATAGGTCCCGCTCGGTGCTTGCATAACGAGCGCGGGCCGTGCAGTCTGCTCGGATGAACGATGAAGTGAATTCGGAACCAACCACCGACGGATGGCGTGCAGTGGGCGATGGTCCGTTTGCCGGATGGCTGATTTGGCCCGGTGATGCTTTTGAAACGCTCACGGGCCCTTTTCATTTCCGATGCGATGATGGCATCGCCCGCGGGGCGTTCATGCCCGATGGTCGGCACGTGAACGGGCACGGGATCGTACACGGCGGCGCGCTTGTGACATTCGCCGATGCCATGGCGGCATCCCTCGTCCACCTCACGCTCGACGGCCAATGGGCTGTGACGGTGACACTCAACACTGAGTTCATGGGAGCAGGCGTTTCAGGCGCGCCGATCGAGGCGACTGGACGCGTAGTGCGTGCAACAAAATCGATGGTGTTCGTGCAGGGGCACATTGAACAGAGCGGGCAGCCGATCTTGGCGTTCTCCTCAGTGATGAAGAAGGTCACACCGCCCTGAGCAAGGTCATGGAGCTGCAAATTGGGAAGGGACGCTCGGATGCCGCGAACGCGATGATACGGCGAGGGAGACTGTCTCAGAAGGCGGGGCTTCTTTGCGGAGGTCCGAGGACTCGACAATCCTGACACTGCTCCAGAACCCGGGTTGGACGATCTCGATCGTGGCTGTTTGAAAGCGGAGGAGGCACGACATACAGTCTCCTCGTCAGATTCGCAAATGAGGTGACGACAAGACTGCTCCGTCAAGACGGAGGGCACACTTGCCGTGGTAGACTCGGGTCGCTAATCGGGGTGCGGATCTTGCCCGGCGAGACTCCAAATCCACCGGTCGCGGGTTCGAGTCCTGCCGCCCCTGCCAAATCTCGAACCTTCAGCTTCCCAGACGGCGTCCGGGCGTCGTGCGCGTTGGCGTATGACATCGACTCATCGGGGCCCTTGCCTGGAAGCGGCGACTTCGCAAAGTCAAAGCCGAGCCTTCGCGGCGATATCGGTGGCCTCTTCCACGCCTCAGGTTCGTTACGCCGGGGCCTTTGCCGAGTTCCCACGGCGGAGCCGCGATACCGAACCGGTTTCATCCGCGCCATCGTCCTCGCCCGAAGTAACCAGACAGCGCCAACACCAAGAGCACGACGACGACCACAACGATCAGGTTGCTCGTCAGAAAATAGGCGCCGCCCCCGAACAAGAAGAGCAGCAACAGGGCGAGCAGCAGAATCCACATCTTGAGTCCCCTTTCCGTCCCGGTAGCGCCGAGGATGTGAGCGTCTCCGGTCTATGTCCATTGTGTACGTCCGTTTCGCCGTAGACAGGGCCGGAGGGACACGAAGGCGGTGGCCATTAGACCCTCGTCTCGTATTTGCCGAGTTGGGCGAGATGGACGATGTCGGGGCGCTCCTTGCGGATGATCAGGACGAAGCGCTCCCGCATGAACAACGTTCGCCGGGGCCATGAGCCGGTGTACAATGGCTTAGTCGCACTCGCAAACCGGGTGTCGGCGAGGCGAGACTGCTTCGGGAAAACGGAGCGGGCGGTTGCCGCGGTAGCTTCGGACGGGCAATCGGGTGTGGATCTTGCCTGGCAAGCCTCCAAATCCACCGGTGGCGGGGTCAAGTCCTGCCGCCCCTGCCAGCCGAACCCTTCGTGCGGGTGATCTGGCCGGTCCCTTGGCGGCTTGCCCCAATGCGCGGGCACTCCGTACGATGGCTGTAGGCCCAGGTGGTGGAATGGCAGACACGCTGTCTTGAGGGGGCAGTGTCCTTTTGGGCGTGTGAGTTCAAATCTCACCCTGGGCACCATTTTCTGTTCTCGGTCGCGGGGCGCCATGGCCAAGTGGTAAGGCAGAGCTCTGCAAAAGCTCCACCGCCGGTTCGAATCCGACTGGCGCCTCCAAACACTCCTTCACGCTCAGCCGCCCACGATCACCAGCCTACGGCGTACCTGGCTCTGCTATGATTTGAACGTGACGTTCAGCGGCAACGACTTGAATGACTTCCTTCGGTTACTCCGGGACAATCCGGATTGGCGAGAGGCCGTGCGTCGAGAAGTGCTGAGCGCGGAACTCTTGTCCTTGCCGATTTCCAGCCCG
>JANMTH010000030.1:0-7968 GCA_031390305.1 Thermoflexaceae bacterium | reverse complement strand
GTCCGAATCGGGCGCGAGCACGGCCTGTGAGGGCTGGCCGGCCTGCAACGGCGGCATCTTCCCAGGGAGCGACGACCAGGAGATCACGCACATGGTCCACCGCTACATCGCTGGCGCGTTCGTCTTCCTGGTCGCGCCGTTCGTGGTGGCGGCGTGGAAGCGCAGGCGGAGCATCGCCTGGGCCGGGCCGGTAGCCGTCGCCGTGGCCGTCCTCTACGCCGCCCAGGTGACGGTTGGCGCCTTCAACGTCTGGTTCACTTTCCCCGACGCCCTGACGATCAGCCATACCGTGATCGCAGCACTCATCTGGTTTACGCTGGCGACCGCCGCGATCCTGGCCTACTACGTCCCCGTCGCCGTACCCGGGACGGCGAGAGAACGGCTGACCGGAAGGGAGGCGCCCGCTTGACGACGAACGCGATGGCGATGGCTCGCCCGCAGCTGGCCGAGACGGTCCGCGCCTACATTTCGCTGACCAAGCCGCGGATCATCGTCCTCCTGTTGGTAACGACGGTGCCGGCGATGGTGGTGGCGGACCGCGGCTGGCCTTCGAGCCTGCTGGTTCTCGCGACGCTCATCGGCGGGACGCTTTCGGCGGCCGGGGCGAACGCCATCAACTGCTGGTACGACCGCGATATCGACGGGATCATGAAACGCACCCAGTCGCGGCCACTGGTGACGGGGGTTGTGGAACCTGGCCACGCCCTCATCTTCGGTGTTGGCCTCGGGGCGGCGGCGTTCGCCCTCCTCTGGGCGACTACGACGCTGGCGGCGGCCTGCCTGTCGTTGGCCGCCCTTCTCTTTTATGTCTTCGTGTACACGATCTGGTTGAAGCGGCGAACGCCCCACAACATCGTCATCGGGGGGGCGGCCGGCGCCTTCCCACCGATGGTCGGGTGGGCGGCCGTGACCGGTGATGTCGCGCTCGCCTCTGTCGTGATGTTCACGATCATCTTTTTCTGGACGCCGCCGCACTTCTGGGCGCTCGCCCTTCGCCTGAAGAACGACTACACCGAAGCCGGTATCCCGATGCTCCCGGTGACGGCCGGGGTGGAGGTGACGCGCATCCAGATCCTTCGCTACTCCGTGCTCCTCGTCGTGATCACGATGCTCCTCGCCCCGGCGGCCAGCCTGAGCTGGATCTATCTCGGTTCGGCACTGGCGCTGGGCGCGGTCTTCGTCTGGCACGCCTACCGGCTGTGGCGGGACCCGGCGCGAGAATCGCCGATGACGCTTTACAAGTACTCGCTGATCTACCTCGGATTGATCTTCGTGGCGATGGGCATCGACGCCGCCGTCCTGTAGCGCTGGCTACTCGCTTGAGTAGGTGAGGGTGGGGGGCCGGGCGGCTTCCCCTCACCCGCGAACCCTCTGTTCTGAGAGTACCCTCGCCGATGCGCGCAACTGGTTCGCGTTGTGCTTGACGCGCCGTGCCCTCACCCCCGGGTAGGGATTCTGCTCTCCCAGTGCGCTGGGCGAGGGGAGGAAGCGGGCCTACCCGCCAGCCTGCGCGCCGGGTTCGGGCGCGGCCGCCTTTGCGCGCTCCCTTGCGCGGGCGCGGTCGCCACGCCGCGCCGCGCGTTCTTCGTGCCGCACCCAGCCGTAGACGAGGAGGGCGAGGGCGACGAGGAAGCCAGCGTCGCCGCCGATCCACATGATGTACCCGGCCCACTCCTGGTCGCTGAGGGGGGACGGCCCCCAGTCCCGCTGGAGGTTCTCGTAGTGGGGGAAGATGACCCGGCCCGCATTCGCCAGGGAAACGGCCAGGAACGAGTTCTGGGGCATCTGGAGGAAGACGTAGAGCAGCCGGAAGGGGTGGTTCATCCGCCATGGGCCAGGGTCGGCGGCGATCGCCGGCCACCAGAAGAGCAGGGCTGTGCCGAGGTAGAGGCCGTGCTCGAGGCGGTGCAGCCAGCCGTTTTCGAGGGCGCCGTTGAAGAGCGGCGAGTAGTGGGTCAGCCAGAGAACGGCCGTGAACATCAGCCAGGCGAGGGGCGGGAAGGCGAGCGTGCGGAGGGCGTGGCTGTGAAGCAGGGGAAGGAAGACCTCCTTGCGGAGCCGCGAGGACGAGGCCCGGAGGACCAGCGTGATCGGCTGGCCGAGGAGGAGCAGGGGCGCCGCCACTGAGATGATCAAGAGGTGCTGGACCATGTGGGCGGAGAAGAGCGTGGTGTCGTAGGTGGCCAGCGGCGAGGCGATAGCGAGGACGAGGGCGGCGATCCCCCCGGCGAAGGCCAGCTGCCGCCGAACCGGAAAGCGGTTCCCCGGGTGCGCGCTGTTCACGCGGGCGACGAGGCGGAAGTAGAGGTAGACGGTCGCGGCGAGGGAGACGAGGAAGAACGGGTCGAGCTCCCAGCGAAGGAGGACCGCGGGAAGGGCCGGCCGGGGCGCGCCGCCGCCGTGGGCGAGAGCGAACGACGGCGTTAGCGCGGCGCAAGCGGCGAACGAGACAAGGGCCGACCGCGGCCGGTAGTTCGGGAGCACTCGCCTGTCGCCGATCTCCATGCTCGGCCAGTGTTGCACGGCGCGGCGGGTTGGACGATTTCCCGGCCCTCCCGGCGGCTTTCCCGCTCCTTGACTGGCTAGAGGGGCAGAGCTATAACTGCGATTGCGCCGCGGTTCACAATCCGGGAGACGTGTGCGCGCGGCTGCCCGGCGAAACGAAACACGCCGGATGCAGGGAGTAAGGGGGGACGGACGGGAATGCGGAATGCCGCCAGGCGCTGGTCTCTTCGTTCGGCCATTGTTTTTGCTCTGATCATCCTCACGACCGTTGTTACGGCAAGTACGACGTTCGCCGGCCCGAGCGGACAGCCGGACGGCGCTACGCGTGAAGGCGAGCAGATGCACGACCTCTATGTCCTCGTGCTCTGGATTGCGTTGGCCGTGTTTTTCGCCGTCGAAGGCGCGATCGTGCTGTTTATCGTCAAGTACCGGCGCCGCGCGAACGACGAGGCGCTCCCACCCCAGATCCACGGCAACAACATCCTCGAGGTGATCTGGACGACGATCCCGGTCGTCATCGTCCTCATCCTGTTCGTCTTCTCGTTCCAGGTACTGCGGGATATCGACGGCGAGGCGGATTCGCAGGACCTGACCGTTCACGTTCAAGGGTTCCAATTCCAGTGGCAGTTCACCTACTGCAAGAACGACCTCGGAGGCGGTTCCGACGCGCCAGCGAAGGCGAAGGCGGACGCCTACCAGGGCCCCTGCGCGACCAAGAACGACGAAGTCAGCGTTATCGGCGTTGGTACGGCCGAAGGCGAGCCGACGATGGTCATTCCCATTGGGGCGCCGGTCGAGTTCCGGCTGGCTTCGGACGACGTCATCCACTCGTTCTACGTCCGGGACTTCCTTTACAAGCTCGATGTCGTCCCGGGAAGGGACAACGCCTTCAAGGTGACGCCCACCAAACTCGGCGAGTTCGAGGGCCAGTGCGCGGAACTTTGTGGGACGAACCATGCGCTGATGAAGTTCAAGGTCCAGGTGGTATCGCGGGCGGACTTCGACAAGTACATCGCCACGGCGGGTGGCGCGCCCGCCGCCGCGACAACGCGGTGATCGGGGCACTTCGGGGAGGCCGAGCCGGCATCGACCGGCGCAATGATTCCGCCGGGAACGGCAATCGGCCGCGAGGCCAGGGGGAGGCACAGCGATGGCGACCGTAGCGGTACCGAGGCCGGCAGGCTACACACGCCCGGCAATCGTCGATTGGCTTACCACGGTCGACCACAAGAAGCTGGGCATCCTCTACTTCTACTTCACGATGTTCTTCTTCGCCGTCGGGGGCGTGCTGGCGCTCCTCGTGCGGACGCAGCTCGCGGTCGCGGACAACACCTTCGTGAGCAACGAAGCGTACAACCAGATTTTTACGATGCACGCTTCGGCGATGCTCTTCCTCTTCATCATTCCCGTCTGGGCGGCCTTCGGGAACTACATCGTGCCGCTCCAGATCGGCGCGGCCGACATGGCCTTCCCGCGGATCAACGCGCTCTCGTTCTGGCTCCTGCCACCGGCCGGGCTGCTGATGTTTTCCGGCTTCCTGGTCGAGGGCGGCTCGGCCGCCGCCGGCTGGACGGCGTACAGCCCACTGGCCCGTGGCATGGGCACGGGAATGGACCTCTGGATCATCGCCGTCGTCCTGCTCGGGATCTCCTCGACGATCGGCGCGGCGAACTTCTTGGTGACGATGACGCGGATGCGGGCGCCGGGGATGACCTGGTTCCGGATGCCGATCTTCTGCTGGACGGTGTTCGTGACCTCGGTCTTGCAGCTTCTTGCGACGCCCGTGCTGGCTTCGGCGCTGGCGATGCTCTACATCGACCGCAACTTCGGAGGCGGGTTCTTCGACCCCAACCGGGGCGGCAACGTGATCCTCTGGCAGAACGTGTTCTGGTTCTACTCGCACCCGGCGGTGTACATCATGATCCTGCCGGGGATGGGGATCATCTCGGAGATCCTGCCCGTGTTCGCGCGAAAACCGCTCTTCGGCTACAAGGCGTTCGTCTTCGCGACGCTCGGCATCGGCGGGCTCGGGTTCAGCGTCTGGGCCCACCACATGTTCACCACTGGCGCCGTCATGAAGCCGTTCTTTGGCTTCATGACCTTCATGATCGGAATTCCGACGGGCGTGAAGATCTTCAACTGGGTTGCGACGCTGTACCGGGGGTCGATCACCTTCGAGCCGCCGATGTTGTTCGCCCTTGGCTTCGTCAGCATGTTCCTTGTCGGCGGAATTAACGGCACGTTCAGCGCCGCCGTGCCCGTCGATTTCGCCCTCCACGACACCTACTTCGTCGTCGCTCACATCCACTACGTGCTCTTCGGAGGTTCGGTGTTCGCTGTCTTCGGCGGCCTCTACTACTGGTTCCCGAAGATCTTTGGCCGCCGCCTGAACGACAAGCTCGGCGCCCTCCAGTTTTGGCTGATGCTCGTGGGCTTCAACCTGACCTTCTTCCCGATGCACCTCCTGGGCCTCGATGGGATGCCGCGGCGGATCGCGACGTACGGTGACGTGCGTTCGTGGGAGGTGCTGAACAGCCTCAGTACGGCCGGGGCGTTCCTCGTCGGAATCTCGATGATTCCGTTCCTCGTCGCCGTCGTGGCCGCGTTCCTGAGGCCGAGGGACCAGCCGAACGACCCGTGGAACGCGAACACGCTGGAGTGGTACACCTCGTCGCCGCCACCCGTGCACAACTTCGACGACCTGCCGGAAGTTCATTCCGAGCGGCCGCTCTTCGACCTTCGCCATGGCGCCGCCGGCGGCAAACACTAAGCGGGACAGACGGGAAGCGAGGGAGGTTCGACTATGGCAGCACACGGACAAGCGGTGGCCCATCGCGAGGGGATGAGCAACGGGATGCTCGGGTTCATCCTCTTTGCGGCCTCGGAGGTGATGTTCTTCGGCGGGCTATTCGCCGCCTACTTCATCGCCCGGGCGGATGCCCCGCAGTGGCCTCCCGTGGATATCCTGGAGCAGCTGAAGGTCGCTGGCCAGGCGAGCAGCGATCACGCGAAACTCGAACTGGAATTCGTCCTCCCGCTGATCGCGACAATTGTCCTAATCATTAGTTCCGTCACCATGCAGATGGCCGTCTGGTCCATCCAGAAGGGAAACCGGTCCGGCCTTATCCGCTGGCTGATTATCTCCTTCGTCCTCGGCGCTGTGTTCCTCGCCATGCAGATGTACGACTATTCGCAGCTCGAGTTCCGGGCGCGCGACACCGTCTTCGGGACGACGTTTTTCACGCTCACGGGGTTCCACGGCGCGCACGTGGCGGGTGGGGCGATCTTCATCTTCGTCATGCTCATGCGATCCATGGGCGGCCAGTTCTCGGCCCGGCATCATGAAGCGGTCGAGGCCTGTTCGTTCTACTGGCACTTCGTCGATGTAGTCTGGATTATCCTCTTCACGATTCTTTATATCGTCCCGCTCATCGCGGGCGACGGCTACATCAAAGCCTGACCCGTTCAAGCATCGGAGAGAAGCTGCATGGAACCACACGGCAACGACCACGGCGGGCAGGGCGAAGGCCACAACGTCCATCTTCCAGACCCGAGCTTCTGGCCGATCCTCGTCGGCGTCAGCGCGATGCTCGCCGGGATCGGGCTCATCTGGTGGTCCGGCGAACCGGACAGCGCCTTCGCCGGACCGCTTTTCGGCATCGGTATACTGAGCGTGCTCCTTTCGGCTGGCGGCTGGGCCTATGAAGACGGCCGGATGCGCAAGAAGGCGGAGGAAGGCCACGGCGCTGAGCCGGCCCAACCGCTCTACACCCAGGTCCTCACGTTCGCGATCGCGGAAGGCCAGCTGGACGCGGCCCGCGCCAGTGGGGGAGTCCTCGCCGCCGTCGAACGCACCGACCTGCGGGACATCGAAGGGTTCCAGGACTTCAGAATAACCGTCTCACCGGCGAGCGCTGGCCCCTCCCAGGTGCTCGTGGAGACGACGTGGAAGGGCCGCGAGGGCCTGGCGACGTATGAATCGACGCGCACGACGCTCCTCGACACGATCGGCGATCACGAAGAGCAGGTGGTGCCCGGAACCGTCCAGGTCTTCGACATGGATGTCGTTCGCGACACGAAGGACACCTCGTTCAAGTTCGGCCTGCCGGCGGCGGCGACCCTGATCGGCAGCCTCGCCATCGGCGGATTCGCCTTCGGTGGCGGGCTCACGCTCTTCCAGAAGGAGAGCACGACGGTGGCTGACGGCGGCGGGAACGGCGGCGAGACGCCAGCGCCGACTGGCCCCAGCACCGCCCTGACCGTCGATGGCCTCGACTCCCGGTTCCGGCCCGCGAGTATCTCCCTGGTCGCCAACGCGGACGTGAAGGTGACCTTCGCGAACAAGGGTGTGCAGCTGCACAACATCCACTTCCTCGACAAGAAGGGCGGGCAGGAGCTTGCGCCGGGCGCCAAGGGAGCGATCATCAAGGGCGGCGAGTCGGAGGTGCTCTCCTTCAAGACGCCGGGCGTGGGATCGTACTTCTACCAGTGCGATGTCCATCCGGACGTGATGGTCGGCACCCTCCAGGTGGCCGAGGCTCCAGCGGGGGGCTCGGCGGGCGGCGGTGCGCCGGGTGGACCGACGATCAACGCCGCCGACACGAAGTTCGACAAGAACACGCTCGAAGCGACGGCGAACGCGGAGTTCAGCATCACGATCAAGAACACGGGCAAGGCGCTCCACAACCTCTCGTTCTACGACAAGAAGGCTGGCGCGATGCTTGCGGGGACGAAGGTAGGGACCTTCCTGAAGGCGGCGGAGTCTGAAACGATCACGTTCAAGCCGCCAGCGGCCGGGACCTACTACTTCCAGTGCGACATCCACCCGAACGAGATGAACGGGAGCTTCGTCGTTAAGTAGCCCGCGGCGGCGCCCTCACCCCCAAGCCCCTCTCCCAGTGCGCTGGGCGAGGGGAGCCATGTGGCGCGGCGTTGGGCCGCCGGACGGGCAGATAGGTGACGAGCAGCCTGGCGCGCCGCTCCCTCGCGGTCGCGGTACTGTCCCGGATTACTCGAAGGCCCCGTCCGCCAGGAGTTCGACGAACTCGTGTTCGCTGAGGCCCATGACCTCGCGGTAGACGTACTCGTTATCGGCGCCAAGGCAGGGCGCGGCTTTGGTGAGCTCGCCTGGCGTCTCTGAGAGCCGGAAGGCCGGGCCGTCGTACGTACGCAGGCCCATCACGGGGTGCTCCAGCTTCCAGTAGTGGCCGCGGTGAGCGAGCTGCGGGTCGGCATGCATCGCCTCGGGGGATTGGACGACGCCCGCCGGCACGCCGAAGGACTGCAAGTGGGCGACCACCTCGTCGGTGGTGAAGCGCTTCACCTGGGGCGTCTCCGGCCCGTCGTCGGCCGTGGATTCGGGCTGCCGTGGGTCAAGCGTCATGTCTTCGAGCCAGAACTGAAGGTGACGGTCGATCTCCTTTTGCTCCTGGAGCCGCTGGTGACGGCGGCGCATCCGTTCGA
>JANMTH010000023.1:0-2760 GCA_031390305.1 Thermoflexaceae bacterium | reverse complement strand
AGCGGCGGCGTTCTCTTCTACCTTGGTGCGGAGCGAGTTCCACCAGGTGGTCTCGCCCGGGTACTCCCAGGGCTGGTCCTTCAGGCTGGCATTGAGCTGGCCGGTGATCGCCTTGCCATCGCCGACGAGCGCGACCTCGGTCGGGACGTTCGTGCCCATCTCTTCGGCTTTGATATCGAGCTGGATGATGCGGACGTTGGGGTTGAAGCGCGGCGGGGCGCCGAAGTGGAGGATCCAGTTGAGGCGGGCGCCCATGAGGAAGACGACATCCGCCTGCTGCAGGGCGAGGGTCCGCGCACCGGCGACGCTGTTCGGATGGTCGTCGGGGATGACGCCCTTGCCCATCGGCGTCGCGAGATAGGGGAGCTGGGTGCGTTCGATGAAGTCGCGTACCTCGTCTTCGGCGCGGGCGTAGGCCATGCCTTTGCCGACGATGACGAGGGGCTTCTCGGCGCTCTTCAGGGCGGCAAGGGCGGCGTCGATGTTCTCCGCGGTGGTCGTCGTGCGCGCCGGGTCGGGGCAGCGGATCGGCCAGGTCAGTGTCTCTTCATCGACGGAGCCGGAGATGACATCGCCGGAGAGGTCGAGGTAGGCGGCGCCGGGGCGGCCGTTGATCGTCGAACGGACGGCCTGCTCGATGTAGTACGGGATTCGAGGGATGCTATCGACACGGGCGGCGTACTTCGCGTATGGCCGTGCCGTCTCGACCTGTGGGGCTTCCTGGAAGGCGCCCTGGCCGTTCTGGTAGCTGTCGTTTGCGCCACCGATGAGGATCATCGGCCAGCAGTTGGACCAGGCGTTGGCCATGCCCGCGATGCCGTGGATCATGCCTGGGCCCGAGACGGCGAGGCAGACCCCTGGACGGCCGGTGAGGTAGCCCACGGCGGCGGCGGCGTAGCTCGCCGACTGTTCGTTGCGCATGTTGGTGTAGCGAATGCCCTGGCGTTGGGCGTGGATGCCGATCGGGATCACGGGGAAGCCGATGATCCCGAACATGTATTCGACGCCCTGCTGCTTGAGGGCTTTGACGACGATTTCCGCGCCGGTGATCTGTCCCATGCGTGGGTCACTCCGATCGGTTGTGTGGTAGGGCGGAACTATACAGCGGAACGGGCGTCGGTGCTGCTGGTGGCGGAGCCACGGTGGTAACATATCGACATGGCCTTCACCGTCACCGACTTCGATGACTTCATGGCGGTGCTGCGGGCGAAGCCGGAGTGGCAGGCGGAGCTGCGCCACCTGCTGGTTGGCGAAGAGCTGGCGGGGATCAATCGGTCGCTCGATCGTCTGGACGGGACGGTTGATCAGCTAGCCGGGACCGTGAAGCACCTCGAAGAGACGGTCTCGTCCTTCGTCTCCTGGTCGAAGCACATGTTCGAGCGGATGGACCAGCGCCTTGCGAAACTGGAAGCCGACCTCGGCGTGGTGAAGGACGACGTCGGAGGGCTTAAGGGCTGGCGCCTGGAAGCCTGGTACCGCGACCGGGCCACGGCCGTCTTCGGTCATGTCCTCGACAAAGCGAAGATCATCTCTCCTGGCGACCTGCGATCCTTCTGGAAGGACGGCGTCATCAGCGAAGAGGAGTGGCGCGACATTCGCAGGCTCGACCTGCTTATCGAGGGCATCGACGACGCCGGAAACCGCCATCGGGCGGCGGTGGAGATCTCCTTCCGGGCTGATGCCGGCGACCTCGAGCGAGCGGTCCGCCGGGCCGCCGTCATCGCCCGGACGGGCACGCCATGCTGGCCGGTGGTCGCCACGACGGAGGTCGGGCCGGAGATGGCGGACCTCGTCCGCGGGCGAATGGCCGGCTTCCTGCGTGATGGCGACGTGGAGTACTGGCCCGAAGCGGGTTAAGGGGGCGTGGTGACTTGCTCGATCGTTTGCACAAGGGTTCGGCAGCGGAACTGTCGTCTCCACCGACCTGCTCCGACCTCCGCTTTTCCGCGTCCAATCTACGCGAGGCGGGCGGGCTTCGTCGCCGTGCCGTTTGCCAGGGCGCGTTCGGCGAAGGGCTGGAGCATCGCCATCGGCGTCAGCGGGCTGCCGAGCGAGGCGCAGACGCCGCGTAGGAGACCGATGACGCGCCCGAGAAGGACGAGGTCGGAAGGGATCGCTTCGATCGGGTTGCGGTTGAGCGCGGCCCGCGTAGCCGATGCGCCCGCGACTTCTCGTGGCCCGAAGATGAGCTGGAGCAGTTCGACCATCGCCTCGGGGCGCTCGTCCTGGGATTTCAGCCCGAGGCCGCGCCAGCCCTCCTCCACGAGGGCCATGTCGCGGTTCGCCACCCCGAGCACGAGCGCCGCGAAGCCGAGTCTGGCCGCTTCCGGGAGCTCTTTTGTGAGGCCGAAGTCGAGCAGGGCCGCGCGCCCATCGGCAAGGACGAGGACGTTGCCGGGATGTGGGTCGGCCTGGAAGAGGCCATCGACGAGGATCTGGTGGCCGTATGCCTCGGTGATCGTGTTCGCGAGGGCTGGGCCATCGCTCCGGGAGCGGTCGACCGCCAGGAGCCGTTCGCCGTCGAGGTATTCGAGGACGAGGACGCGCCGCGTGACCATCTCGTCGACCACCGTTGGCAGAACGATGCCGGGGTGCGACGCGAGGTTCGCCGCCACGCGCCGCGTCATCTCGGCCTCGCGCACGAAATCGAGTTCGAGCGGGACCTGCCGCCCTACCTCCGGAACGTTCAGATGATCCTCGGAATCGTCGCGCGGCGGAGGCCCCAGTTCGACTTCCGGGCGATCGTGCGGGAGGTAGGGC
>JANMTH010000019.1:0-6145 GCA_031390305.1 Thermoflexaceae bacterium | reverse complement strand
CCGCTACACCAAAGTCGGCTTCAGAGCCCGTGTTGTCGGCGGCAACCCGCTGGCCGCCGAGCGCAGCGGCATCCCCGTCGGCCGCTACCTCTTCTGGTCGCTCGTTCTCGGTGGAGCCGTGGCCGGCATCGCCGGGATGGCCGAAGTCACCGGAATCCAGGGCCGCCTGCGCCCTGGCATCTCCGTGAACTACGGCTACATCGGCTTCCTCGCCGCCTGGCTTGGTGGTCACCGGCCGCTCGGCATCCTCCTCGCCTGCCTGCTCTTCGGCGCTATCTCCGTCGGCGGCGACAGCCTTCAGCTGAGCCTCGACCTTCCCGGCTCGACCGTCAACATCCTGATGGCCTTGATCCTCTTCGCGGTCCTCGCCGGACGGAAGAATCGCACCGGCGTGGGGGCGTAGATGAGCTTCGTGACTTCCGTCAGTACGGGCGCCGTCCGCGCCGGAACCTCGGTCATGTACGCCTCTCTCGGCGAGGTCATCGCCCAGCGGGCCGGGATCATCAACCTCGGCGTCGAAGGCTGCATGCTCGCCGGCGCCTGCGCCGGCTACATCGTCACGGCGGAGACCGGCTCGCCCTATCTCGGGGTCGTCGCCGCCTTCATCGCTGGTGGCCTGCTCGCCTCCATTCACGCCTTTCTTGTGGTCACCCGCGGCGCCAACCAGCTGGCCAGCGGGTTGGCCCTGATGTTCCTCGGGCTTGGCCTCACCGCCTTCTTCGGCCGCCCATACGTGAACGTCCAGATCACTCCCTTGCGAAACTACCCGGTCCCGTTCCTCTCCGATCTGCCCTATGTTGGCCCCGTCCTCTTTGATCACGACCTCTTGACCTACGCGGTCTTCCCTCTGGCCGGTGCGCTCTGGTGGTTCGTCTTCCGCTCGCGCTGGGGGGTCATGCTCCGGGCCGTGGGCGAAAGCACGGAATCGGCCTTCGCGGCCGGCCTCCACCCGGCCCGCATTCAGTACATGGCGGTCAGTTTCGGGGGCGCCCTGGCGGGATTGGGTGGCGCCCAGATCTCCCTCGCCTACACGGCTACCTGGGTCGAAAACCTGACGAACGGGCGCGGTTTCATCGCCGTTGCCCTCGTCATCTTCGCGATGTGGAACCCGCTCCGGGCGATGGCCGGAGCGCTCCTCTTCGGGGGCGCGGTCGCGCTCCAGCTCCAGCTCCAGGCGCGCGGCGTTGGCGTCTCGCCGTTCCTGCTGGATATGACGCCCTACCTGCTCACCATCGTCGTGCTCCTCATCTGGGCACAGCGCGGCCGGGACGCCTTCCCGGCTGGCCTGAACAAGGTGTTCCGGGGAACGGGATAGGCCCGTCCTCCCCTGCACAGCTCTCTCGCGATCAAACAAGAAACCACACACAAGGAAAGGAACGAACCTATGAGACACATCCTACCAAATCGAGGACGGTGGCTGCTGGCCATCGCCTCCATCTTCGCCATTGGCCTCTTCGCGGCCGCCTGCGGGGGCGATGACGACGACGCCGCTCCGGCGGCCGGCGGCTCAGCCAGCGCCGTCACGATCGGATTCCTTTACGTCGGCGCCGTCGATGATGGCGGCTACAACCAGGCTGCCTACCAGGGCCAGCTCGCCGTCGAAAAGCTTCCCAACGTCAAGGTCATCAAGGCCGAAAACGTTCCCGAAAGCGCTGAAGCCGAACGCGTCATGGAACAGATGATCCAGCAGGGCGCCACGATCATCTTCCCGACGAGCTTCGGCCACCTCGACCCGGCCATCAAGGTCGGCGAGAAGAACCCGAAAGTAACCTTCCTCCACCAGGGTGGCCTGAAGACGGCGGCCAACGTCGGCACCTATTTCGGCGCCAGCTGGGAGGCGAACTATCTTGCCGGCGTCGCCGCCGGAAAGGTCACGAAGACGAACAAGCTCGGCTACGTCGTCGCCTTCCCGATCTCGCAGACGCTGCTCAACATCAACTCCTTCCAACTTGGCGCGAAGTCCGTGAACCCCGCCGTCACCACGACCGTCGTTTTCACCGCCAACTGGTGTGATCCGGCGAAGATCGCCGAGTCCGTGAAGAACCTGAAGGACCAGGGCGTCGATGTCCTCAACCAGCACCAGGACTGCCCCGGCGCCGGTATTCAGGCCGCCGAAAAGGCCGGCATGTTCTCCGTCGGCTACCACGTCGATGGCGCGAAGTTCGCCCCCAACGGCTGGCTCACCGCCTCTACCTGGGACTGGACGAAGCTCTTCGTCGATCTCGTGAATCAGGTTCGCGCCGGCACCTACAAGGTCGGTCAGATTCGCCAGTCGATGGCCGATGGCACCGTCAAGCTGGCGCCATTCGGCAAGGCCGTCCCCAAGGATGTCCAGGACCAGATCGCCGCGGCGCAGAAGAAGATCCTTGCGGGCGAACTCGAAATCTTCGCCGGACCGATCAAGGACCAGGGCGGAACGGAGAAGATCAAGGCCGGGGCGAAGCAGCCCCCGGTGACGGAGCTCGAGACGATGAACTACCTCGTCGAAGGCGTCGTCGGCAAGATTCCGCAGTAACCCGGACCGAACACGCCAGAGGTTGGGCCAGCGCCGTGCTGGCCCAACCTCTGACCGGTCCGCCCCTACGAAGAAGCGAACGAACGGAGGACAAGGGCATGGCGAATGGACTCACGGCCCTCAGCCGGCCCTACCCCTGGCCATGGCATGGCGCCTTCGAGCCGCGCCGCACCGCCCTTCTCGTGCTTCGCGACGGCGATATCGCCCCGCCCGGCCCGTCCACGGCCGCCCTCCTCACCAGCGTTCTCGAACGTGCCGTCATGGTGGGCCTGACCGTCGGCGATCTCCCCGGACAGACGCCGCAGCCCAACGGAACGGAACTCGGCGCTGACTTTCGCATTCCGCGCCCACACTACGGCGCATTCAGCGGCACAGACCTCGATGCTGTCTTGCGGCGCCGCCAGATCACCGACCTCATCCTCGTGGGTTTTCCCTTCGAGCTGGGAGCGGATTGCACCATGCGTCAGGCGAACGACCTCGGATACGAGTGCCTCGCCCTCACTGATTGCTGCACGGGCCTCGCGCCCGACACCCTGGCGGGGGCGATCGCCACCATCCAGATGTCCGGTGGCATCTTCGGCGCCGTCGCCGAAAGCGCCGCCGTCCTTGCACTCTTCGCCAACGCACACCACGCGGCGGCAACGCCCTTCGGAGGACCCTGACCATGACCGTTCAGATTCCGGCCGAGCCGTACGCCTGGCCCTTCGATGGCGAGTTCGCGCCCTCTCGCACCGCACTCGTCTGCGTCGATTGGCAGACGGACTTCTGCGGGCCCGGCGGGTACGTAGACACCATGGGATACGACCTGAGCCTGACGCGCGCCGGCGTGGAACCCACGCGGAAAGTGCTCGACCTCGTTCGCCACATCCCCGGGATGCACGTCGTTCACACGCGCGAAGGCCACAAGCCAGATCTTTCCGACTGTCCCCCGAACAAGCTCTGGCGTTCGAAGCGGATGGGCGCCGGGATCGGCGACGTTGGCCCCTGCGGCCGCATCCTGATCCGCGGCGAAGCCGGTTGGGACATCATCCCCGAACTCTACCCCATCGCCGGCGAGCCGATTATCGACAAGCCGAGCAAGGGAGCGTTCAGCACCACCGACATCGACCTCGTCCTCCGCAATCGCGGCGTTACCAGCCTAATCTTCACCGGGATTACGACGGACGTCTGCGTCCATACGATCATGCGCGAGGCGAACGACCTCGGCTATGAGTGCCTCCTCCTGAGCGATTGCACCGGCGCGACCGACTACAACAACTATCTCGCCGCCGTGAAGATGGTGACGATGCAGGGCGGCGTTTTCGGCGCTGTCACGGATTCGGCCGCGCTGATCACCGCCCTCGCCCCTCTCGCCCTGGTCCACAGCGCGTGACGAAGACGCGCGTTTCCACGAAGGAACTCTTTCAGCAGGCGACCGATACCGTCCGCGCCTGGCCATTGGACCCACCCGACAGAAAGCCGGCGTTCGCCCTCCCCGTGCCGCCCGAGCGCCCGGTGCCGCCGGGCATAGGGCCGGTCGAAGGGCTGACGGGCGACTTGGCGGATACTCAGCGGCGTCTCCGCGAAGGAAAGCTCACGGTCGCCGAGATCGCCGCCCGGGCGCTCGGCCGTATTGAACAGCACGATCGCGCCTACAACACCTTCGAACACCGGGCCGAAACGGCCGCGGCCGTCCATGCGCTCGACGCCGAAGCCCGTGACGGCCGCTTCCGTGGGCCGCTCCACGGCATCCCGATCTCGGTCAAGGACATCATCGATGTCGCCGGAATGCCCACCCGCGGAAGCTCTGAAGCGTTGGCCCCCCGGCTCGCGGCCGAAGACGCCACCGCCGTCGCCCGCCTGCGCGCCGCCGGTGCCCTCCTCGTCGGCAAGGTCGCGACCCACGAGTTCGCCCTCGGCGTCACTACGCCCCAATCCCGCAGCCCTTGGGACACCAGTCGTGTCCCCGGAGGATCGAGCGGCGGGTCGGCTATCTCGCTCGTGACCGGGATGGCTCTCGGCTCTCTGGGCACCGACACGCGTGCCTCCATCCGCGTCCCCGCCGCCCTCTGTGGGCTCGTTGGCTTCAAGCCCTCCTTCGACCTCGTCCCGGCGGACCACTGGCTCACGCTCTCCTGGAGCCTCGACCACTTCGCGCCGATGGCCCGTTCCGTGCGAGACATCGCCGTGCTTATGGATGTCCTCACGGATGCGCCCGGCGCGTTCACCGGCGTCCTCCCGGCCTCCATCGGGGGCCGCCGGGTCGGTTTCACCGAATCAACGCTCGCCGGCGCCGAGCCGGATGTGGCTGCGCGCTTCCATGGCGCCCTGGAAGCGATGGAGCGGGCTGGCGCGAAGATCGTGCCGCTGGCCGCTCCATCCGCCGAGGACTTCGCCCTGGCCAACGCGGCCGGGATGATCGTCAGCCGCGCCGAGGCGGCACAGTTCCACCTCGAGGCCGGCACCGTTCTCGATCGCTGCATCCCCGAGGTCCGCGATCAGCTACGCGAAGCGAAGGAGCTGAAGGCGACGGACTACATCCGTGGCTTGCGCCTCCGCGGCCAGCTCCGGGAGCGGATGACCGCCGCCATGGCCGATGTCGATCTTCTCGCCATGCCCACCTGTAAGGTCGCCGCGCCGCTTCGTTCCGAGGCGGACGACTACCTGCTCGTCCTCTCCGAGAACTGCATACCCTGGAGCCTCATCGACTTCCCCGCGATCAGCCTGTACATGGGCCAGGCGCGGGGGCTGCCCTGCGGCATTCAGCTCGTCGCCGCGCCACGACAGGATAGAATGCTCCTCGCAGCGGCCTACGGATTCGAACGGGTGGCGCCCATACCGCCAGTCTGGAGCCCCGCATGACTACCCCGCTTCCCGACGGCGCCGGCGCTATCGGACGGATCATGGGCAAGACGGCCGAGGAGGCGTACGAAACGCTCTCCGGAATGTACGGACCCGATATGGCGATGGAAGTCCTGAACATCGGCCATATCTGGGAACGGCCAGTCCTCACCCGCCGCGAACGCAGCTTCGTCGCCATCGCCGCCCTCGTCGCCATGGGCACGAAGGAGCGCCTCCGCATCCACGTCCAGGGGGCGCTCAACCACGGCGCGACCCCGGCAGAGGTCGAGGAGGTGATCCTCACCCTGATGATCTACGCCGGTCACGCCCGCGCGACCGAAGCCATCGAGGTGGCGCGTGAGGTGATGCGCGAAACGCCGCCCCAGGCCCAGCCTCGCTGAGTGGTGGGGGCGTTCTTCTTCCCCGAAACCGCCCCGGCCGGTACAGTCAGGCCGTTGTTCATCGGCGGCGCGTGGTCTCGAAGAGCCCAAATTTATGCGCCGTACTCTTGGAGGCTCCCCTGGTTACGCCCGTAAGCATGAAGCAACTGCTTGAGGCAGGTGTCCACTTCGGACACCAGACGCGCCGTTGGAACCCGAAGATGCGTCATTTCATCTTCACCGAACGCAACGGCATCCACATTATCGACCTTCAGCAAACCGTTACCCGTCTCGACGACGCCATCAACTTCATCCGCGATACAACCGCCCTGGGCGGCGAAATCCTGATCATCGGCACCAAGAAGCAGGCCCGCGAAACCGTCCAGATGGAAGCGGAACGCGCCGGCCTGCCCTTCGTCAACAACCGCTG